>DHFQ01000135.1:18096-18262 GCA_002402325.1 Candidatus Aminicenantes bacterium UBA4820 | reverse complement strand
TCAAGATTCAAGACCTGACCCCTTACGCGTCACTTCGTTTAAATGCTCGCTGCTCTCTTTCGCCACTTCGTAAGCAAAATTGCTCAGGGGGACACTCTTCTTTCCCCCTGAAACCCTCTTTTTAAGGTCGGGTGTTCAAAATGGGGAGGATGTCAGGTTCAAATCC
>DHFQ01000135.1:0-18015 GCA_002402325.1 Candidatus Aminicenantes bacterium UBA4820 | reverse complement strand
TTAGTTTTATTTGGCTCCCCGGGAGGGATTTGAACCCCCGACCTAGTGATTAACAGTCACCCGCTCTAACCAACTGAGCTACCGGGGAGCAGGTAAAAAATTATTTTATCAAAAAATAGTTAGATGTGCAAACTTTTTGCAAAAAGCAACTATTTGAAGTAAAATAACAGGTTTAGGAGGAAAAGGTGAGTAAAGATTTTAAAGATACATTGAACCTTCCCAAAACTAATTTTCCAATGAAGGCTAACCTTTTTCAAAAGGAACCTCAATTTCTTGAAAAATGGGAAAAGGAGAAACTTTATGAAAATATCCTTATTTCGAGAGAGAATTGTGAAGTTTTCTCATTCCACGATGGGCCTCCCTATGCAAATGGGCATATTCATCTTGGCCATTCATTAAATAAAATTTTGAAAGATATTGTCATAAGATCAAGGCTCTTTTCTGGAAGGAATGTCTATTTTAAGCCGGGATGGGATTGTCACGGACTTCCGGTTGAACAGGCAGTTGAAAAGGAACACGGTAAAAAGGTCTATGACCTTAACATTCACGAATTCAGGAAACTTTGCAGGGATTACGCTGAAAAGTATATTTCAATTCAGAGGGAGGAGTTCAAAAGGCTCGGAGTTCTTGGTGACTGGGAAAATCCTTACAAAACTATGGACTACTCTTACGAGGCTGAAATAGCGAGATCTTTTGTCAAATGTTTTTTGAAAGGTTATGTCTACAAAGGGCTTAAGCCTGTCCAGTGGTGTATCCATTGCAAAACGGCGCTTGCTGAGGCTGAAGTTGAATACGAAGACCACGCCTCGCCTTCAGTTTATGTAACTTTCTCATTTTTAAGTGAAGAGGAAAATAAATGGCCCTCTATCCTCAAAGGACATAAGCCATCTGTTGTTATATGGACCACAACCCCGTGGACTCTTCCGGCAAACCTTGCCGTTGCCTTTCATCCCGATTTTGATTATGTGGCAATTTCCTGTAATGGGAAGGTCTATGTTGTTGCAAAAGAGTTGCAAAAACTCTTTGAAAATGAGACTAAAATTAGCGGAGAAATTATAGGGACATTCAAAGGGAAAGAACTTGAAAACCTCCATTTTAAGCATCCTTTTTATGAAAGAAATTCACTCGGTATTCTTGCAAATTATGTTACTTCCGATCAAGGAACAGGCTGTGTTCATACCGCACCAGGACACGGCCTTGAGGACTTTTTGAGCGGAATAAAATATGGGCTTGAGATTCTCTGTCCTGTTGATGAAAAGGGGAATTTTGTTCAGGATTTACCTCTTTTTGGTGGAAAGAATGTCTTTGAAGCAAACAAGGAAATCATAGATCTTTTAAGGCAAAAGGGTGTCCTTTTGAGCACTTCAATTGTTCATCATTCCTATCCCCACTGCTGGAGATGTAAAAATCCTCTAATTTTCAGGGCTACAAAGCAGTGGTTTATATCGCTTGAGCACAATGACTTGAGGAAAAAAAGTCTTGATGCAATTGAGCAAGTAGAGTGGATTCCATCGTGGGGAAAAAGCAGAATTTACTCAATGGTTGAAAATAGGCCAGACTGGTGTATCTCAAGACAGAGAAGATGGGGAGTACCAATTATAATTCTCTCCTGCAAGAAGTGTTCAACTTTTGTAAAGGATAGAGAATTTTTTGACAATGTGATAAATGAGATTGAGAAAAGAGGAGCGGGAGTTTGGATGGAGGGAAATCCTCAAAGGTTTTTGAAAGAGGGATACACCTGCCCCAACTGTGGCTCTACCGAATTTGAAGGCGAACAGGATATCCTAGATGTTTGGTTTGATTCCGGCGTAAGTCATAAGGCTGTTCTTGGGAAGTCAAGGAATCTTCCCTGGCCTTCAGAAATTTACCTTGAGGGTTCTGATCAGCACAGGGGTTGGTTTCACACATCCCTTTTAACCTCTGTCATTCTTGAAGAAAAGCCTCCCTACAAAACCGTGATTACACATGGCTTTACACTTGACGCACAGGGAAGAAAGATGGCAAAGTCTGAGGGAAATGTCATCGCTCCTTCTGAAATAATCAAAAAATATGGTGCAGAAATTTTAAGGCTCTGGGTCTCTATGGTTGACTACAGGGATGATGTGAAACTTTCTTATGACCTTTTGACTCAGAATGCCGAAGGGTATATGAAAATAAGGAATACGATAAGATTTTTACTTGGAAACCTTTACGATTTTGACCCTGAAAAGGATATCGTTCCTTACGAAGATATGCTTGAACTTGATAAGTTTGTTTTGAATCTTTTTAATAAGCTCATTCCGAAAGTTTTGAAGGCTTACGAGGAGTACACCTTCCATATAATTCACAGAGAACTCTTTCAGTTCTGCACTGTTACGCTCTCCGCATTTTATCTTGACATTTTAAAGGATAGACTATATTGCGATGAGGCAAAGGGAATTAAAAGAAGAAGCGCTCAGAGTGTTCTCTTCAAAATTCTTGTTGATATGCTGAAACTCCTTGCCCCAATCCTTCCATTTACAGCAGAAGAGGCGTGGCATTCACTTTTTGGTGATAAAAAAGGGTCGATACATCTTGAATTTTTCCCGGAGCAATTTCTCAAGGAGGATGAAAAACTTGTAGAAAAGTGGGAAACATTGTGGGAAATAAGGGATTTGATCAACAAAAGCCTTGAAGGATCAAGACAAAATGGAGAGATCGGAAAGAGCCTTGAGGCAAAGGTGATAATTAGTGAAACAGGGGAAAGATATTCTTTACTTAAAGACAATTTGTCAATTTTACCGGAACTTTTTATCGTTTCACAGGTTGAAGTTTTAGAAGGTGAACCATCAATAAAGGTGGAGCCTTTAAAAAGTGAAAAGTGCTTGAGGTGCTGGACAATTCCCACCGAACTTTCTGAGGTTGATGGAGACCTTCTTTGTCCGAGGTGTTCAGAGGTTGTTTCAAAAAGTAGATGAAGCCATATAGATACCTTTTGATCTCTCTTTTTGTTTTTCTTCTCGATTTAATCTCAAAATTTTTCCTGATTTCAAAGATGAGAATAGGGGACGAAAAGGAGATTTTTCCAATTTTTACATTGGTTCATTGGCAGAATAGGGGAGGATTGTGGGGATTTTTATCAAACTCTTCTAATAAGGTTACAACAATATTTTTTTTGATTATTCCGATTATTGGTATTCTTTTTATCTTTTATCTCCTTTTTATTACCAGAGATAAGGTTGAACTTGTCCTTCTTTCGGCGATGATTGGGGGTGGGATTGGCAACCTTTTTGATAGAATTTTAAACGGTGCTGTAACCGATTTTATCTATTTTCATTTGCCGAATAATGGTTGGGGCTGGCCTGCATTCAATTTCGCTGATGCCTTTTTGTCCGTTTCTCTTTTTCTTTATGTCTTAAAGATATTATTTAAAAAGGAGGAGAAGGTTGCACCCTATACTCTTTAAAATAGGTAATTTTGCAATTGGAAGTTATGGCGTTATTGTTGCAATTGCTGTTATTTGCTCAATTTTTGTTGGGAGATTCTTAGCAAAGAAAGAGGAAGTGGACCCTGAAATAATAACAGATTTTTATATCTACTCAATCATAGTTGGTTTTGTGGGTGCAAAAGTCGCCCTCATTGTTGCGGATTATAAAGAATTTTCTCAAGACCCAATGAAATATCTTCTTGAAAATTTGAGGTTTTTTGGGGCTTTTTATGGAGGATTTATCTTTGCGGTTATATTTGCCTTGATTTACATAAGGTTAAAAAAACTACAATTTTTTAAAGTCGCTGATATTACAGCAGTTTCACTTCCTTTAGGGCAGGCGATAGGCAGATGGGGCTGTTTTTTTGCAGGGTGTTGCTACGGGGCGCCGACAAAACTTCCGTGGGGGCTTGTATTTCCTGCAGTGGACATCTGTCAGGACGGAACGAGGATTCATCCCTGGCCTGTATATGAATCAATTCTTGACCTTGCAATATTTATCTTCCTTTTTTTGAGGTTTAATAAAAGGAGATTCAAAGGCGAGTCAATTTTTTTCTATGCAATTTTTTATGCGGTTGGAAGATTTTTACTTGAATTTTTGAGGGGTGATGATATAAGAGGGCTTTATTTCAACAAAACTCTCTCCCTATCTCAAATTTTATCTATTTTAGTTTTGTTCGTAGCAATTCCTCTTTATTTTTATTTTTTGAGGAGGGAAAAAAGTGGAGCGAATTGAAATTATTTTAAATGTGGAAGGCGTTAGGCTCGATTCCGCGATTGCCTCCACCTTAAAAGAGAGGGGTTTCAGTAGATCAAGGATACAGAAGTTGATAGATGAAAATTTTGTTCTTTTGAATGGGAAAAAAGAGAAAGGTTCTGTAAAGGTAAAAATGGGCGACAGGGTTACAATCGATATTTTAGAAAATACAACATTAGATTTTGTTCCACTTGAATTCCCTTTAAAAGTTCTTTACGAGGATGACGACCTATTCGTAGTTGATAAGCCTGCAAATATGGTTACCCATCCCTCTTATGGACACAGGAACGATACCCTTGTCAATGTTCTTCTGTCTATGAATCTTCCACTCTCTTCCTATCAGGGAAAAGAGAGGGCAGGAATCGTTCACAGACTTGACAAGGAGACGAGCGGATTACTAATAATTGCAAAAAATGAGCCCGCCCACCTATTTTTTTCAAAGCAGTTTTCAGAAAGAACGATAGAAAAAGAGTACCTTGCATTGATCTGGGGAACTTTGAGGGAAAATGAGGTTGATGTCAATTTACCAATTTCAAGGGATAAAAAAAATAGAAAAAAAATGTCTATTAGTGAAGGGGGCAGAAATGCAAGAACAGTTTTCAAGATAGTTGAAAATTTAAAATTTATAACTCTTATAAAGGCTTTACCAAAAACTGGAAGAACTCATCAAATAAGGGTTCATCTATCATACCTTAACCACCCAATCGTTGGAGATTTCCTTTATGGTGGCCATCCTGAAAATGGGATTCCATCTCAAATTATAAAAAAGGCTGTGAAAGAGGCAAATAGATTTTTCCTCCATTCCCACAAAATTACTTTTCAAAATTGTAAAGGTGAAAGAGTAGAGGTTGTTTCGGAAATTCCAGAGGATTTTTGTAAATTTATGGAGATTGTAAGAAATTATGGATAAAAAATTTGCCCTTTATGGCTGTGGAAAGGCGGGGCTTTCAGTTGCTCTTGCCCTCAAGAGCCAGGGATATGAGGTCGTTGGGTGCGATTCGCGGTCTTTGAACTCTAAAGAGATGGGCTCTCAATGGCTTGCCTGTCCAATGATAAAAATCCCCGAAGAGGTTAAAGAAAATATTCCAATAATGATAGGCGTTTCTGAGGATGCCATTCCCGATGTTGACCTTTTGATAGGAAAAGGCGAGTATGTTTCTGGAAGGGTTGTGTTTCATTTAAGCGGTGCTCTTCCTTCAAGATCTTTAAACAGGTGCAGATTGAGCGGAGCAAAGGTTGGTTCGCTTCATCCTCTTATGATTTTACCAGATCCTTTAACCGGTGCAAGAAACTTGAGAAATGCTACATTTGCAATTGAGGGAAGAGAACAGGCAGTCGCAGTTTTAAAGGAAATGGCACTTTCAATATCAGGCAAGTTCTTTATAATTCCCGTAAAGGGTAAAACTATTTATCACATCGCAGCGGTGAATGCCTCAAACAACCTTGTTGCCCTTCTTGCAGAAAGTATGTATTTACTTGAAGTTGCCGGTGTTCCGAGGTCTGAAACGGGAAAAGCATTTCAGTCTCTTGTTGAGATAACTGTCAAAAACTTTTACTCTGAAGGTCCCGTGCAAGTCTTGACTGGACCTGTTGAAAGAGGGAATTTAAAAATGGTGGAAGCACACTTAAGAACTCTTTCAAAACTTCCAAAATCAAAAGAGATTTATAGAATTTTGTGCTTGAGAGCGCTTGAGATAGCAGGAGAGAAACACCCCGACAGAAAAAAAATTTATGATGAACTTGAAAAACTTTTAAAGTAGGGGCAAAATATTAGATTGGAGGTTTGAATGGCATTTTTTAATTACGCAACGATGCAGATGGCTGCAAAAATAGTATATTATGGACCGGGGCTTTGTGGAAAAACGACTAATTTGCAATACATTTACAACAAAACCTCCAATTCATCAAGAGGTGAAATGGTTTCTCTTGAAACAGAGACAGATAGAACACTCTTTTTTGATCTTCTTCCGCTTGAAGTGGGGGTTATTGCTGGATTTAAAACAAGATTCCAGCTCTACACGGTTCCTGGACAGGTTTTTTATGGTGAAACAAGGAAAATGGTTCTAAAAGGAGTTGATGGAATTGTCTTTGTTGCCGATAGTCAGCAAGCTGCAAAAGAGGCAAACGTCGAGAGTTTTAAGGATTTGATAAACAACTTGAGAGGACTTGATCTTGATATAAGGACGCTTCCCCTCGTTTTCCAATACAATAAAAGGGATCTACCAAATATACTTTCTGTCGATGAACTTCAAAAATTATTGAATCCATTTAATTATCCCTACTTTGAGGCGGTTGCTGTCAAAGGTGTTGGTGTTTTTGATACTTTAAAAGAGATTAGCAGATTGACCCTCCAGTCATTGACAGAAAAACTTCTCAAACCACAGGAAAAAGCCACAAAGGCTGTAGAAATAAAGGCGACGGTTATTCAAAAGAAGGCAGAAGAAGAAATGCCAAAAGTGGAATTTGCGACGGAAAAAAGTCAGGTGAGTGAAGAGGTTCTTGCAAAAACCACACCCAAAGTTAGAACGGTGACATCCTCCGTAACAAACATTTCTAAGGAACTTGATAGCATAAGAGAAAGACTATTAGGTCCACTCGCCACTCCCCCAAAGCCAAAAATGAAAGACCTCATTTCGCCTGCCCTTGAGGATTTGAAAAAGTTTTCCTCTACGCCACCGCCTTCTAAATCGCAGGATGTTGTTACAGTCGTTTTTCCTCAGGATGCCTTTAAAAATGTTGAGTCTTTAAATTTGTTGCTCGAAATTGACTCAGGGAAAAGAAAATTTCGAGAACAAATCAAAGTGCCCAAAAAAGAGTTAACTGAAAGAAACGGTGAGTTAGAGATAAAGTTAAAACTTACTCCTAAAAAATCTTAAACTTCTTCTTCTCCTTCTCTTTTTTCTCCTCGAGTAGTAAAACCCTTTTATTCAATTCATTTATGCTTGCTCTAATCTTGATGTTTTCATCTGTTAACTTCTCAAAAACCTCTAAGAGAAGGTCAATATCTCTTCTTAAAAGGACAGGGTCGCTCTCTGAAATCAAAAGTGACTTCACCTCTTTTAGTGCTCTTTTCTGCTCATGAATTAGAGAGTGGATATACTTTAGTTTTTCAACATCCTCTGCTCTAAACCTCCTATGTCCGCCAGAAGTTTTAGGAATGTTGAGGTAAGTTGCAAACTCGTTTTGATAAAATCTAATGGTACTTATGGGAAGTTGAAGCGTCTTACTTACCTCTCCAATTGAGAAGGTTAAATCCGATTTTTTATCCATTATTACCTCCAATCTTCCTTTAGTTTAAGATAAAATTATATTTTAAATCAATACGATTTGCAACTTTACATTTTTAATTAAGGTTTTAAATTGAGAAAGGAAAGGGTTTCATAATCCTGTTAAAGTTTATTTTTTACGGGTCTTTTAGAAAGAAAAAATATTTTATTATTACTTAAATATAAATAGGAATAGAAATCTTCTGTTGATTTTTATGGAAGTGAATTAAAATTGATCTTTAAGAGAACTACCACCTTTCATTTTAAGAAAACTGAATGAAGAATCATCTTCATTGACTTGAAAATTTCTCTCTAAAAATGTATATTATGACTTGACGCCTTTAAGGAAAGGAGGTGAAAGAAAATGGTCGCTAAAAAAGGAACAATTTTTCTTTTTATGGCTTTTCTCATCTTTGCTTTTGTCGTATCTTCTAATGAAATTAAAAAAATGTCAAAATATGGTTTCAAGGGAGAAACCAACGATGTTGTAATGATTGTTGACACTGAAACTGCAAGGCTTAGAGAGGCTGAACCCTTTGTTCCACTCTTTATTTATCTCAATAATTCAACAAAGGAGACAATAAAAGCGGAGAGGGGAAGTTTCACCCTTGTAACACCTGATGGTGATAAATTGCCTCTCCCCTCTTATGATGAAGTTACAAAGGGTTATGGCAGTGACAAAATAGGAAATGATTATACCTATTTAAGAAAAATCGAGGATTATGCTTCAATATCATTCCTTTCATCAAAAATGATTCCGAAAGTCTGTTTCTTCCCCAACCCATCTAACAAGTCTGTTTTATATGACAAGGTTGAGTTGCCCAATCGGTCTTACTTTAAGACGCTTCTTTATTTTCCAAATGTGGCTAAAGATAAAAATGGCACATACACTTTAATTTTTGAGGATCAAATCTCTAAAATTAAGGTTGAGGTTCCTTTTATAATCGAATGGCTAAAAAAGTAATTTAGTGGGGGGTGTTTTTATTACACCCCCCCCAATAATCCCATATCTCTTTTAATATGTTAGTGTTATCAATATTATGAGCATAGTATACTAAAGACGCTTGACAAAAGTATAATAAAGTGCTATATTATTAATGGTCTCGTTAAGAGACGAAATTAAATTTTATGGAGGTGATTGTTATGGCGATTAGAAAATGGAGTCCTTTAAATGAAATGATGACACTTCACAATCAACTTGAAAGAATGTTTGGTGATGTTTTTGAAAGGGGTGAAAAGAGCGATCTTGACTTTGGTTCCTGGTTGCCTCCTGCAGATTTAAAGGAAGAAGGAGACAAACTTATCCTTGAGATGGAGTTACCAGGCATCAAAAAAGAGGATGTCGACATCAGTGTAGAAAACAATGTCCTGACGGTAAAGGGTGAGAAAAAGTTTGAAAAAGAAGATAAGAAGGAAAATTATCATAGAATTGAAAGATCCTATGGTACATTCCAGAGGTCGTTCATGCTTCCAGTTTCCGTTAAAAACGAGGAAATTGGGGCATCGCTAAAAGATGGAGTTCTCACCCTCACCCTTCCCTATGCAGAAGAGGCAAAACCAAAAAAGATCGCCATTAAATAGGATTGTTCTTTATCCTCCCTCATTGACAAAAGATGCGGGGCAACCCGCATCTTTTTTTATTTTAAAAGGAGTTCGCTTCTTTTTATTTGTATAAATGGGATCTCTTCTTTATTTATAAATACTTCAAGGACTTTGAAAATCCCGCCTTGAATTATTTTAATAAAAATTTTGTCTCCTTCCACATTGACATTTAGAACTCTCTTTTTTAAATCAATTGTTTTTCTTCTACCTTTTGATTTTACCTCAATTGAGAAATCATCACTTTCACTAAAGAGCCTTAATTTCTCTAAAATGTCTTCGCTTTTGGTGAAAAGTTTAGAAAAATCTATCAAATAATCCGAAATGATAAATTCGTTTAGAGCGTTTTCGTCTGCGACTTTTTCCCTGATTTCTTTAAATTTTATTCCCTTCGGAAGAGACTCATTTATTATGGAAATGTCAAAATTAAAGGGAATTCTTGCAAGAAAATCAATAAGTTCATTTTCTCCCTCTATTCCAAGTGGAAGTGGCGATGCTATTTCCAGCTCAGGGAAGGGGTGAAATCCCTTTGAATACGCAATCTTTATTCCACTCCTTCTAAAACTTCTCTCAAAAACTTTGATAAGATCAAGATGTGAAATCAGATGGGATGGAGATAACTTCTGAAATTTTCCTCTAAACCACTTTTCTTCTCCTTCCACCTGTAAGATTGGGAGTTTATATTCTGAATCCTTTACCTCTTCTGTCTCTATGCAAAGTGGTCTAAAACTACCACAACTAAAGCATAAATTTTTACCGCAGGTTTCAGTCGACTCTCCTATAAAAGCCCTTTCCCTTTCATCTATTAAAAATTTTTCGCTTACGCCAATATCAATGAAATCCCATGGAAGCTTTCCTCCAACATTAAACGCTTTATTTAGATAATCAAAAAGGTCTAAATTTTCAATCTTGAACGCCTCAATGTATTTTTCAAAATCAAAAAATTCAGCCCATGAATCGTTCTTTGCACCTAAGGTAAAAGCATTTTCAATAATTTTCCCAATACTTCTATCTCCCCTTGATAAAATACTTTCAACAATTGATGTTTCAACATCGTGCCACCGGTATTTTATCCTTCCGCCTAAATGTTTTTTTAAATAATCCTGTTTGGAAAAAAGGCTCTTTGTATCCTCCATCCTTTCCCATTGAAATGGAGTAAAGGGTTTTGGAACAAAAGAAGATGTAGAGACGGTTATGTTAAGCCTTTTTACCCTCATTTTCTCTCCAATTGAATAAATTTCTTTTGCGAGAGTTGCAATCTCTTTTACATCTTCAAAAGTTTCAGTGGGAAGTCCTAAAATAAAATACAACTTAATGTTTGAAAAACCGCTTGAGAAAATAGTTCTCGCAGCATTAAAGATTTCATCATTTCCAATCCTTTTATTTATGACCTTCCTTAATCTTTCACTACCTGCTTCGGGAGCGATTGTGAAAGCCATCTTCTTTTTTTTATCAAAAGACTTAAGAATTTCATCCTTTATTGAGGAGACCCTTAAACTTGGAAGGGAAATATCAATGTCATTTTGAAAGGAAAAATCCTTTAAACTATCAAGCAGTTCGTTTATTTTTGGATACTCACCGGTGTTAAGACTTAAAAGACTGACCTCGCTAAAACCTGTTTTCTGCACAATTTCCTCAATTGCCTTTAATGTTGTGTCAACCTGCCTGTGCCTTAAAGGCCTGTAAGTATATCCCGCCTGACAAAATCTGCACCCAAAAACACAACCTCTTGAAAGTTCGAAAGGATATCTATCATGGATTATCCTATGGTTTGGAATGATCACATTTACAGGGAGAGGAAATTTCTCAAGATTTTTTATAATTCTCTTTTTTATTTTCTTTTTTGAATTTTTTACAACCAATCTTCCATCAACAAATTCAGTTTCAAAAAATGAAGGAACATAGACTCCCTCAATTTTTGAAATTGTCTCCAATTTTTTAATTCTTTTTCTGCCTTTTAGATTCTTTAAAGCATCGCATATTTCCACAAAGCCCTCTTCCCCCTCTCCTATGAAAAAGGCATCAATAAAATCTGAAAGAGGTTCAGGATTAACGCTGTTTGGTCCCCCTGCAATGATGACGGGAGATTCATCGCTTCTCTCTCTTGATTTAATTGGTATTCCGCCAAGTTTCATCATTGATAATACATTTGTATAGTTAAGTTCGTGTTGCAAAGAAAAACCAATAAGGTCAAAATTCTTTAAAGGTTTTCCCGATTCAAGGGCATAAAGAAAAATTTTGTTTTTTATCAACTCATTTTCGAAATCGGAATGCGGCATAAAACATCTTTGAGCCCAGATTCCTTCTCTATCGTTCAAAATTGAGTAGAGTATTGAAATTCCAAGATTGCTCATAGCTATCTCATAAACTTCTGGAAAGCAAATCGCAACATTAAAAAGGTCATTTTCTCTTTTAATTACCTCATTTATCTCCCCGCCTATGTATCTTGAAGGTTTCAAAACTCGCATTAAAAATGGATAATCATCAATTTTAATCATCAAATTCCCTCTCACTCAAGAAATCTCTTGAAAGTAAAAAAGTGATTATTTCATTGGAAAGGAGGTATCCCTTTAAAGTTAGAGAAACACGCTTATCTTCAACATTTACCAATGCTCCTTCCGTTAATTTAGACAGCAAAGAATCAAAATCTCTTTCCGACTCTTCTAAATAGCGTCTTAAAAAATCTGAATCTATCCCCTCTTTTAATCTCAATCCAAAAATTATTTTGTTCTCCTCTCTTTTTTTGTCACTTTCTTTTGAAACCTCCTCGAATGGAAAGTTCCCTTTTTCAAGTTCATTTTTCCATTTCTTCAAAGATGAAGGATTTTTTGTTCGGTAATTTCTAAAAAATGAATGGCTTGATGGTCCAATGCCTATATACTCCTCCTCTTTCCAGTATTTTAAGTTGTGCTTGCATTCAAATCCCCTCCTTGCAAAGTTAGAAATTTCATAGTGGATAAAATTTTTCTCTTCAAGAAATGTTGAGCAATTCTCATAAATCTCCGCAATCTCATCATCGTCAGTCGGTTTAAGCCCATTTTTTATTTCTTCAAAAAGTCTTGTCCCTCTATGAATGTCAAGAATGTAAAGTGAGGCGTGAACAAATGGAAAATTTGTTAAAAGTGAAAGGTCTTTTAAAACTGATTTAATTGAAGAATTTGGCGAGCCTATTATTAAATCAAAGGAGATATTTTTAAATTCAGAATTAAAAATTATTTGAAGTTTCTCTAAAATTTCTTTTCTTTGAACATCTCTCTGAAGTGTCTTTAAAACTTCATCATCAAGGCTTTGAATTCCAATAGAAAGCCTGTTTATTCCAATTCTTTTGAAATCATCAAGTTTTTCAGAAGAGAGAGTTTCTGGGTTTGCTTCAAGCGTAGACTCTAAATCATCTGAAAAATCAAATATCTCATTTAATCCACTAAAAATCTTTTCTAACTGAAAAGGTGAAAGAAGAGAGGGGGTTCCACCCCCAAAATAGAGAGTAACAACCTTGATTTTTTCATCCTCACGATAGAGTGATGCCTCCCTTAAAAGCAAATTGACAAACTCATCATCTATCCGTTCACCCTTAACTTTGTAAAAATCGCAGTATCCGCAAGGAGTTTTGCAAAATGGTATATGAATGTAAAGTCCACAACCTTCAGCCATTTTTTTTCTCAACAACAAGAACAAAGATGTCCCTCAAATTGTTTCCACTATCTCTACTCTTGTAAAGAAGATTGTATTTTTCAAGCAACTTTCCTGATGAAAAGTTATTTAGATTATTTTCAATTTCATTCTCTTCAAATTTACAGTTGAAATGGATAAAACCACCTGCACCCAAGTTCCCATCCTTTCCATCTGTTGCAATTGCACTAAAAAACCAGTTTTTTTCTTCTCTTAAATATTTATAAACAAGAAGGCAGAGATGAGAACACCTTCCTCCAGAACCATCTTTTTTTACACTTACACTAAATTCACCGCTACCAAGAAATACCATCGGTTCATTTGCTCTTTTAAAATTCATTAGAAGAGCCTTTGCGACCTCTTCAGCCTGTGTTCCTTCTTTAAATTTCAAAATCTTCGTCTTTATCCCTCTATTCTTCAATTTAAGGGAAATTTGATGCACGAGAGAATCGGCATCAAAAAGTTTAATAATCTTTGAGCCTTTTGTCTCCTTTTTTACAACCTTTTGAGGAATTGGCGAATTAACCTTGATATGGTAGTTAAAAAGAATCCTGTCTGCCTCTTTTTTTAAATCAAGATTAAAGCCGCCGAGTGGTGCACTTCCAACCATCTTATAATCCTTGCCGTTCATATCGCACCAGATAAAAGAATAAAAGTTAAAGGGTTTGACAATTTCGGCAATTCCTCCGCCTCTCAATTTTGATAATGCCATCCTTACGATGTTTATCTCTTTAATTGGCGCTCCGCTTAAAAGAAGTGTTTTTTCTATCTTCAAAATTTCCTCTAATGTCATTCCATCTTCAGGCAAGCATAGTAAAGAACTTGTCCCTCCAGAAATAAAGAAAAGAGTTTCACCCTTATCCTTTTCAAGAAATTCAACTAAATCCTCGCAACATTTCACATTTTTCCTTGATGGTAAAGGATGTGTTCCACACCTGAAGATTGCGTTTGAAACAAGATGCTTTTTTCTTTTGTCTACACAGTAAATAAAAGAGGGAGTTTTTTTATCAAATTCTCTAAATCTAAAATAAAATGAAAGGGCACATTTTCCAATGAATACAGCCTTTTTAATCTTATCTTTAATTCCGTAGTACTCAAAAAAGCCTTCAAAAATGGCATTTTTAGGATGGCAATTCCTCAAAGATTCAAATACAATCGGCATTACAAGAGATGTTGTTTCCAATTTTTTATCATCTAAAACTCTTATGTTTTTCAAAGTAGATTATAACATTTATCGCTATTTCAAGCCATCTCCCCCCTTGAAACCCTTGACAAATGGAATTTTTTGATGTATAGTATGCTTGGATATTTTGAAAGGAGGAGTAAATGAACAAGACCGAATTAATTAGTGCTGTTGCAAAAGATGCTGGATTAAGCAAGGCTCAGGCAGGTTTGGCAGTTGATGCTTTCACCGATTCAATCACGAAAGCCCTAAGAAAGGGTGAGAAAGTTACTTTGATTGGATTTGGAACTTTTGGCGTTGTCCAGAAGAAAGCCCGTGAAGGCAGAAACCCAAAGACAGGAAAGCCCATCAAGATTGCTGCAAAGAAAGTTGCAAAATTCAAGGCTGGAAAAGCCCTTGCCGATGCAGTAAAAGGCGCAAGAAAGTAATCTTTTTGACAGCATCACCAAAGGTGGGGGCGAAAGCCCCCTTTTTTTTATTTCATTTTCCTGTTAATCTAATCTCTGGAAATTAAGATGGATATTTTGGAAAAAATTAGAGAAAGAGCAAGAAGAAGAAAATTAAAAATAGTTCTTCCTGAAAGCGGAGATGTAAGAATACTAAAATCTTGTGAGTTAATTTTAAATGAAGGAACAGCCATTCCAATTCTTGTTGGTGAAAAAAATGCAATTGAGAATTTAGCCTCATTAAATAAAATTTCTTTGAACGGGGTTGAGATAATTGAACCAAATTCTGAAAAACTTCTCAATGATTTTAAAAGGATATATCTTGAGAAGACGAGGGCAAAGGGGGTTTCAGAAATAGAATCTTATGAAACAGTCAAAAAGCCATTGTATTTTGCCTGTTTGCTTGTTGAAAGCGGGTACGCCTCTGGAATCGTTGCAGGCGCCACACATACAACGGCAGAAACGGTGAGAGCCTATTTAAGATGCTTTGGACCAAAGCCCAAAATCAAAACGGTTTCCTCCTTCTTTCTCATTGTGTCCCCAAAAAAGGAATTTGGCGAAGAGGGAGTTCTTCTTTATTCTGATTGTGGTATTGTTGCTAACCCAAATTCAGAACAACTTGCAGAGATAGCGATCTCCTCGAAGGAATCCTTTGAACTTCTTGTAGAAAAGGAGGCAAGAATAGCATTTCTCTCCTTTTCGACAAAAGGTTCGGCAAAAGATCCTTCAATTGATAAGATTTTAAGGGCACTTGAAATTTTAAAATCAAGAGCAGGTGATGTTATTGCAGATGGTGAACTTCAGGCTGATGCGGCGCTTGTTCCAGAAATTGGGGCAAAAAAGGCACCCTCGTCAAAAGTTGCTGGAAGAGCGAATGTTCTAATTTTCCCTGATTTGAACAGTGGAAACATCGCTTACAAAATAACAGAAAGGATGGGCTCAGCAATAGCGCTTGGTCCAATCTTACAGGGAATTGGAAAACCAGCAAATGATTTGAGTCGCGGATGCAAGACATCTGACATAGCAGATGTTGTAGCAATAACTGCGGTTCAGGCAGAAGGAGGTTGATTTAAGGTGGTTACTAATTTGAAGATTGAAATTGAAAAGGGAAAAGAAGTGGCAATTATAAATTTAAAAGGATTGCTTGATGCTCACAATTCAACACTCTTTTCCGATGCTTTAAAAGAAGTTGTTAATGAGGGGTTTTTAAGAGTTGTTGTAAATTTCAAAAATCTTCAATATTTAGGTTCCTCAGGGCTTGAGATTCTTCTTGGAAAAATTCAAGCGATTAGAAATAAAGGCGGAGACATAGTTTTGTGCGAAATGTCACCTAAGATTTATAAAGTTTTTGATCTATTGGGGTTAACAAATTATTTTAAGATTTTTAAAAGTGAGGAAGAGACATTAAAGAGTTTTGAAAATGGATGACGCTCTTTTTGAGCCAGAAGGATATGCAACTGCCTCTTTGAGAGAAAAGGGTTCAAAATTCATCGCCTGCCTTTTTCCTGTAAAAGATTTAAAAAAAAGTGATGAGATACGCAAAAAACTTCAAAAAGAGTACTACGATGCAACTCATATTTGCTATGGAGTAAGAATTGGTTACGGCAAAAATGTCCTTGAAAAATGTAGCGATTCGGGTGAGCCTCCAAATACGGCAGGACCACCAATTCTTAACGCTTTAAGAGAGAAAAAATTGACTAATTGCGCCATTTTCGTTGTAAGGTATTTCGGAGGAACAAAACTTGGCACTTCAGGTTTGATAAAAAGTTATAGAGGTTGTGCATCTCTTGCAATAGACTTATCAAATCTAAAAGAAAGTTTTGAAACTTTAAATTGCATAGTCGAAGTTTCTTACCCAATTGTGGGACAGTTTCTATTTAACCTTGCCAAAACTTCGGGCAAAATTTTAAGTGAAAAAAAAGAAGCAGAAAAAATGGTTGTTGAGGTTGAGATAATCAAGAATCATAAATTGACTTTTGAAAATTATCTGAAGGAGATGAGTGAAAAATGGAAAAACCAACTCAAATGGAAGTGGAAATAAAAGTCCCGGTAAGAGATCTTGAGGAGATGAAAAAAAGAATTATTCAGTCAGGAGGTGTTTTAAAAAGGGAGAGACACTTTGAATCAAACTCCCTTTACGATTATTCGGATAGGTCTCTCTCCGCATCAGGCTGTCTTTTAAGGATACGGGAACTTCCAGAGGGTGCCCTTTTGACTTTTAAGGGGAAGGTGGTTGCCCATGAAAAATTTAAGGTAAGGCCTGAGGCTGAAACGATGTGTAGTGATAAACAGGGAATTAAGACCATTCTTCACAGTCTTGGGTTCAGGCCCTTTTTCAAATACCAGAAATATCGAGAAGAATATGTAATAAATGACACTCTTGTCTGCGTTGATGAACTCCCCTTTGGTTTTTTCCTTGAGATTGAAGGAGAGGAGGATAAAATTGAAGGGGTAACAGAAATTCTTTCACTTGATAAATCAACATTCAGCAAAAAATCTTACGCTTCGCTTTATGCGGAAATTTGCAGGCAGGAAGGGAAGCCTTTCCAGGACATCATATTTGAAAAACAAAATGGAAGTTAAAACAGGGTGTGCGGTGATTTTATCTGCAGGATTTGGAGAGAGGTTTAAGCCTCTTTCATTAAAAATTCCCAAGCCTGCGATTCCTTTTCTAAACAAACCGATGGTATACTGGTTGCTTGAACAACTTGTTGATTATGGCGTGAAAAGGGTTTTTATAAACCTTCACCACATTCCCGGAAAGGTTGTTCAAGCGGTTCTTCCCTATAAACATTTAATTGAAATAAATTTTTCTTATGAAGAGAATATACTCGGGACTTACGGCTTATTCTCAAAAATTAAAGATGATCTTCAAGAAAGATTTTTTGTTTTAAACTGCGATTTTTTTATGAAACTTCCCTTAAACAAATTAGATGAAAATTTTGATGACTCTTTTGATGCTTTGCTTCTTTTAAAGAAATTAAGAAAGAGTGATAACTACACAAGGGTAACTTTAAAAGAGGGCAAAGTTAAGAATTTAGGAGAAGGGGATCACTTCTTTTGTGGCTCATACCTTGCAAAAAAAAGTTTTTTAGATTTTGCAAAAAATGAAGAGAAAATTGATTTGACGACTGTTTTAAGGGAAAAAATTAAGATGGGATTGATTGGCGGGATTGAAAGTAAAAACTATTTTTATGACCTTGGAAACAAAAAAAATTATCTCAAATCAACAGAAAAAGTCTTAAGGTTGGTAGAAAAAAATAGAGTAAAGATTGGCGAAGAGAATGTTTTTCTCAAAAGGGATGGTTGCAGAATTCTCAAGCACAAAGATTCTTTCATAAGTGATGGGGCAAAATTGAATGGTTTTCTTGTTGTCGGGAAAAATTGTGAAGTATCTAAAAATGTAACATTAAAAAGATGTGTCCTTTTAGAGAACATTAAACTTGATGACGCTCATTTTGAAGATGAGATGATTTACTGAACATAAGATTCCTTCAATTCTCTTTTAACTTAGAACTCAACATTGCAGGGTGATTTTCTTAAGGCAACGCATTGTATCAAGAATGAAAATTGGATCTTTATATGGTTTGCTGTGGAATAAAGTTAAAATATCGGTGTTGAAATCATATAGTAAAGCAGTTTCATAGTAA
>DHFQ01000023.1:13983-19744 GCA_002402325.1 Candidatus Aminicenantes bacterium UBA4820 | reverse complement strand
GCCTCCAGGGCACGGTTTAGATACATATATTATGTCAGAAAGAGTGGGTCTTGAAGGCGGTGTTGCCCTTCCCTTTGATATTGTGATTCACCCATCAACTGGTCAGCCTAATGTTGCGCCTGTTTCTGATAATACCGGAGGTTGGCCTGGTTTCAACAACTGGCCTGTTTTCGACAACAATGATTTTTATCTTCTTTGCGACCCGAGGGGATTTCCTTTTAACCCAAATGGTCCAGTTCAAATCGTTCAGCAGACTATGATTTCAATTAGCCATAGAGAGATGGTCAGTGGAAGTTTACATCCATGTATAAGATATGATATTACACTATCACCGCTATGGCATACAAAAATGGATAAGCAGATATATACATTACAATAAGGAGTAGAAGATGGAGATTGAGAAAAATAACAAAGAGAAAGGAAGTTCACTCGTAGAGGTTTTGATAGCAATGGCTATTCTTTTAATTTTAATGATAGGAATTTTGCAGATGTATTCTGCTGCATTTGTTGTGAACCAAAGATCTTCCTTAAGGACTCTTGAAGCGTATAAGTGTCAACAAGTGGCAGAAATTATAAGATTAAACAAACGATTGAACCCACCTCCCCCCAACGATGGAATCCAGCTTATGAATGGGTTTGTCTTACGGCTTCCATCTTCTCCTACAGATGACAATAGCGAGTTTTGGGCTTATTGGGGACCGGGTGGAGCAAATGTAATACAAGAAGCCGGAGAGCCTTATAGAATTTACATAAATGTAACACAGCCTATAGGCTCCCCATTTTTTGATGTAAGAGTGGCAGCGATTTCCGTAAAAGATTTTGAGAAATATAACCATCCAGCAAGTCTTTGGGCAGGTGATGGATTGAATATTGCAAGGAGGGTTGAATATGTTACAAGAATCCAGTAAAAAAGAAAGAGGTTTTACACTTATTGAGGTTACTGTTTCTCTTACAATTTTGGTAGTTGTTCTTGTTCTTTCAATGTCTCTCCTCTGGTCAATGCAGGGTTTTGCAAAAAGACAAAAGCAATTTGCTGAGCCAAGACAGACAGCGAGAAGGGCGATTGACTATGTCGCAAGTAGATTGAGAGCAGCAACCGATGGAAATTTTGAGGGTAATAATCCCAATGCAATCGTTAGCATATACCAAGGTGATGATGGTGATACTCAAGCATCTTATAACAATGTTCAAGACGCTACCCTTGCTGAACCGGGAACAGATATTATTACATTTGGTCAAAGTTTAGGGGGAGGAAGGATTCTTATTTCCGAATGGCATGGATTCCAATCAGCAGCCGCAAATTGCACGCTTTACTTCGTAGATGGGTGTCCGCCAAATGAACCTGCTGGAGGCGATCAGCTAAATATGTTAAAATTTATGCAGGCAACTGGTTGCAGTGGTGATACCTGCTGTTACACAGGAGTATCTCCCTGTCAGGGCCACAGTGCGATTTTGACGGTCTCTGACCCAGATGGCAACTGGGGATATATGCAGATAACCAAGTATCAGGATTCTAAATGTACTGGAATAGGTAGTTCAGAGTATGAAACGATACATGTGGTAATGAATCCAAATAACGGTTCAATAAACCCCCCAGGTCAAAAGGAGTTTACATGCCCAGCTTACAATGGACAGAACGCAGACGATTCATGCAAAATAGGAAAATCGGTCTCCTATATGTGTCTTAGAGTAATGAGAGACCAGAACGGCATTCCCCAATTGCAGCAAAAAAACGACATTTTTGATCCTAACGATGCTGCCAATAATTTTACACCTCTTCTTGATAATATAGAGGATCTGCAAATCGCATACATTTATAATGACGGAACTATCTGGAATGACGGGATAAATCAACTTGCTACACCGGGAAATGTTCCAACACAGAATGCAACCACTCCACTTCCAACTGACATAGCCAATGTAGTCGGTTTAAGAATTTCTGTTACCGGAATTGCAAATGAGCCAGTCTCTTTCGCAGAGAGGGCAAAATTCTTTAGACCAGCATCAGAGGATAGACCGGCTGCAGTCAATGCGGACAGGTTTTACCATTACCGCCTTACAGAGACTGTAATGTTAAGAAATAAAAATTTAGGAGGATAAAATGTGTAAAAGTAAAGAAAGGGGAAGTGCTTTAATAACAGTAATATTGGTTGTCCTTGTTCTGACTATGGTTGGACTTGCCTCCCTCTTTTATATGACAACAGAAGAGAGGATTTCAAGCGTAGCAAGGCTTGAAAAGGCTGCATTTTATGCTGCTGAAGTGGGCTTGAGAAGGGCAGAAAGGTCGTTAACTAACCAGGCAACGCAGGATAGTGATATTATATCAACACTCCTCGCTTATGAGACTCCTATGAACAATCAATGGTCAATCCTTCATGTCCCTCCGAGCGGTGGGACAACACATCAAACGGCGATTCCTTTTACAGATACAATTGATCCAGACCTTCAAAATCCACGCGAAGACCTTGCTGTCAAGCTTATTGACCCTGATAATGCAGGGGTTCCAATTACAGAAATGAGAGGTATTTTAGTGGATGATCAGGGGTATATAACCACCTATAGCGTCTATGTAAGGAATGATGGTGATGAGAGTGATGAGATTATAGATAGCAACAACAGGATAAGTTTGCTTTCAGTGGGGCTTTTAGTTACTCCAACTGGCCAGATAGTGAGAAAAATTCTTGAAGAAGATATTGCACCAGTTGGTGCGGGATCAGCCCCACCTCTATTTCAAAAAAACTTCAATCAAATGGGAACAAGTGCATCATAAAGGAGGTAGAAAATGGTTAGGAAGATTTTTGTTGTTTTTATGATTTGTCTCTTTTCTTTGGGGGTTTTGTGTGAGGAAGGTTATGACCCTATGATTCAAATAACCCACCAATTTGCAAAACCAAATCTTGTTATCATCCTTGATGTTACAGGTTCAATGGCGTGGGATATGTCTGGAGTTAGCGTTGGTGTGGACTCAACGGGTTATCCCGGTTGGTTATATGATGGGGCCTATACCAAAAACGGGTGGCCCGGCAAATTTACTGTTGGTTATCCCGGAGGAGCATCAAAATATGTTCATGTCTATTTCTTTGTTGCAAACAAGCCAAGCAGAATGTCAATTGTGAAAAACGCACTTGGCAACTCTGTTGCCCTTTTTGATTGGACCCCTCCTGCAAGTGGACTGCCGGCAACAATAGGAAGCTGGACAAAAGGGACAAGTACAGTTGATGGATTAGAATGGTACTGGATGGCATCACAAAGTAGCACGAAGCCTGCCACTCCCTGCAACCTCACAGTTCCAACCTGTCCTGTTTCCAATAATAATGTTCCCCTACCAATTGGAGGAACAATTTCTAACATAAGATGCCCGAAAGATCTCATTGGTCAAACAGCAAATCAGGTCAACTGGGGTTTGGTAATCTATTCTGCAATAAATGACACCTGCACTGGAACTTGCATCAAAGGAAATTGCTCGCTGGAATATGGGGGGACAGTAATACAGACCTTTGATTTGACTGAAAGTGGTAATGTTACCAATATTCAAAATGCCTTAAAACTTAATTCAAATGGAGGATTAAATGCTGGTGGCTCTACAAACACCAGAGGGGCAATGAACTATGCCAGGAACTATCTTTCTAAATCTGTAACTGGGGGGGATTTAACCTACTATCCTAATAATAAGATAAACAATCTGCAGAGAGATTGGAAGTTTTTTGATTGCGGAAGGCCCGTAGGGGCAATTCTCGTTACAGACGGCCAATCAAATGCTTGCAATCAGGTAGATTCCCCTAATTCCTATTACGCATGGATTAAGCCGTGTGGGAGTGCTCCATATTCTTGCGATGGCAATCAAGGGACTTATGATTGCGACAGAAGGAATGGAATTAATAGACAATTTTCATTATATCCTCCTGGTCCAATAAACGAATTATGGAATGCAACAGTCTCTGATGGAGGAAAAGACTTTAGGCTTAACGCAAGGACCTGGGTCATAGGAGTAAGCCCGAGTGTTAGCCCCTGTGAACTCAATTTTAACGCATACATAGGAAGAACGGATGCAAGCGCACCAAAGGGAGACACGGGATTTGATATTTCTTCAGACCTGGATAGACTACCAAATATGAACTATGTTCCGGACCCGACATCGGGAAAATGGATTTACACAACTTTAAAAGACAATGAAGAAACCGTTTCCCATTACAACAATAACGATCCGAGAAATACAGGCAAAAATTATGCCTTTTTTGCACAAAATGCTGATGACATTTCCAATGCCTTTGGAGCTATAGCGGCAAGTGTTGCAGCAGGTGATTACACAACAAGTTCTCCCGTTGCAAGTCCCACATCAACGGTAACATCTTCAATAGCCTTCCTTGCAAGTGCAGATTTTCCGGAGTGGAAAGGTCATCTTTATTGTTATGATGCCACTGGAGATATCTCAGTATTACTTTACGATGCAGGAGAAAACCTTACGGCACAACCTGACAATTCAAGAAGAATTTACACATGGGATAACGGTTCTCCTCCAAATCTTGTCCCGGTTGATTCTGCCCATCTCAATCAGTTGCAAACGATAGCAGCCGCATTTACCCCTGGTTTTGTATCAACGGATCTGACTTCCCAGGTTGTTGATTTTATAAGGGGAAACAATGGAAGTGGTGTGGCAAGAGCGTGGAAACTTGGTCCAATAATCAACTCCACACCCACGGTGGTAATTTCTCCTAGTTCATATAAACAAAACATTCTTGATCCTTCCCTTGATGATAGCCACGATAACTTTGATGTTGCATATTCATCAAGAAAACCACTTTTGTATGTAGGCTCGGATGATGGATTACTACACTGTTTTATGATAACGGATGAATCAGAAAGCGGTGCCAAGCCATATTTAAAGCCAGGGTATGAACTTTTTGCAATAGTTCCACCTAACCTTCTTCCAAAGCAGGTTACACTTTATAACAATTACATTAATTTAGGTATGCCCACTGGACAGGCTCGTCAACCAAAAGACCATATCTACGGTGTTGCAAATTCTCCAAGATATGGAGATGTCTATTTTGGAAGTGATGTCTGGAAAACCGTTATGTTCTTAACAGAGGGACCCGGAGGTGAAATGGTTTCTGCATTAGATATTACCGATCCCTTTGGGAGAATTTTTGCTGATCCTCCCGAGCCTCCTGTTTCGGTATTGTGGTATAAAGATGCTTTAGCAATTTCGGAATTAAAGAAAACATGGAGTATGCCCGCATTTGGTGCGGTAACCCCTACTGAAATACGTGGAGCGATAGGAAGTGGATACGATACTACTATAGGAACCACTTCGCCTAACCTAATAATTTTTGACCCTAAAGATGGAACGATAATAAAGAAAAACCCTATTTCAGAACAGGCAAATCCAACTCCCTGGGTTAAAAATCAAGCATTTGCTGATGCGGTGATGTTTCAAACTCAAACTCACGGCTACGAGAATGATAACATTGCAGATTTGGGATTACAGGCAGACCTACATGGAAAGCTCTGGTTTTATGATTTTGCATCTCAAACTTTTTTGGGAGCGATTAATGCAAGTGGGATCGCCGGTAATTCTCAGCCAATTTACTATTCCCCAGCCGTTACGGGCTATAATTTAGGTGAAGGGAACACTTATGATATTTATGCATTTGCAAGTGGGACTCCTTATGAGAAAGACCCCGATGTAACAGGTCCGAATGTTGGCAGTGGGGGGAGTTATTTTATTCCATCAATATATATTGCTATGAAAAAACCGTGG
>DHFQ01000023.1:0-13940 GCA_002402325.1 Candidatus Aminicenantes bacterium UBA4820 | reverse complement strand
CAGGTTACAACATCTCCAATGATGATAGTTCCAGATAAACCAAGCGACGCAGATAAATTAACTCTCCTTTTTGCTTTTTATGACCCAGATACGACCGATTGTGCAGGGACAAGTTATATTGAGACCATAGCATTAGGAGTTGAAGATGGGAACATAACAATGGCAAAAAAGGGCTACAGTGCTGGTTCAGGGGCAATCTCTGGTTTTGCAGTAGTTGGAAAAAATGTAGTAGTTGCAAAATCGGGGAGAGGCGAACAAAAGGCAACTATTTCCAAAGTTCCAGGTGTAAAACCGCCATGGAGTTCGGGTGCGCCCACTCCAATTGGATGGCGTGAACTACAATAAAATAAGGGTAATTTAATCGGGGGCGGGAGATTCCCGCCTCTTGATTTTTTAGGAGGGAGAAATGAGAAGATATTTCAAGTTTTCTTTGTTACTTTTTATACTTGTGATGGTGTCTCCGACTATTTTTGCAGCCCCAATAATAAGCAATGTTCAGGTTGAAAAACTTTACGGCACATCCGCTACAATTGTCTGGACAACTGATGTTGAATCAACAAGCAGGGTAACTTATGGCACATCAACCCCACCTTCTACAAATATAGATGATGACAATATGGTAACAAGTCACAGAATAATCATTACAGGGTTAACAACCTGCACAACTTATTATTTTAGCGTTACTTCAAATGACGGAGTAGGCTCAACTACAGACGATAATAATGGAAATTATTACACTTTTAAGACGGGGCTTGATACTAAAGGGTCTTATTCATCAACCGATGTTCCAAAGGAAGTCCCTGCGTCAAGTAGTGCGACATCAACTTTGACTATAAATGACAGCAAAATAATTGGTGACATAAATGTGAATGTAGAATTACTTAGTAGTGAAGCGACGGGGCTTATAGAAATTTATCTCGTTACACCCGATTTGGCAGAAATTCCTCTCATCATAGTTTCCTCTGGAAGTAGTTTTATAGACCCAAATTTTGAAGACACGATTTTTGATGATGAGGCAGAAGAATCAATAATAATGCAAAGTTCACCTTTTACAGGCACTTTTAAACCTACCGCTCATCTCTCTTATCTTTATGGAAAAAATGCTTATGGTCAATGGGGTCTAAAAGTTATTAACGACAGTGAGAAACAGGCAAGTATCGACTCGTGGGGACTTGATATAACCTATCAATATGAATATTGTGAACCGCATATAAAACTTGATTCCTACACAATAAACGATCTCTGTACAGGAACAGGTAATGGAAACAACGATGAAATTGTTGATCCTGGTGAAGATATTACACTGCCAATCACACTTTACAACGATGGTAATGGGAATTTAACAAGTATTAGTGGGACTTTAACAACTACTACAAGTGGTATTTCCATAACAACCTCATCTTCAGACTTTCCCAACATAAATAAAAATGGAAGTGGAACATCCTCAACAAACTTCAAATTTTCAGTAAATGTAAGTAAAAGTTGCGGGGATATAATCAACTTCAACCTTCACATTACTTCTTATGAAAATGAAAGTGGTTGGAATATCCCATTTTTAATAGTTATAGGTAATAAACCTCCAGCAAGTGATACCGTTATAGAAGAATATTTTGATCTTGGATTACCCTCAAATTGGACTGTAGTAGATGGCGGAGATAATACTGGCGCAGGAGAGGCAGCCACATGGTTTGCTGGAGATCAATGTAAAAGGTCGTTTTACTGGAAACCGCCTTTATCACCGCCGTTTGCAGAAGTTGACAGTGACTGCGCGGGAGAATTGGCAAGTCAAGATGAAGAGTTGATTACCCATTCAATGGATTTAAGTTTTGCTACCTGCGTAACCCTCACTTACGATACAATTTTTGCAATATATAGTGGCAACGAAATAGGAGATGTAGATATAAAATCATCCAAAACAAATGGTGAGTGGATAAATGTTAAAAGATATAATGGAAATGTTCCTGAAGACCCATCAACTGGATATCCACAAAATGAAACAATAGACCTATCAGATTATGGTGCAGGCGCCATAAATGTCCAACTACGATTTCATTATTACAATGCGGTTTATGATATGTTTTGGGTTATTGACAACCTAAAATTGGAATATTCTGGGTCAACTTCCTGTTTTATGGATAGGTGTTGTCCCTCTATGACAACGCCTCAACTTACAATAACTGATAATAACCTTTGCTCACAAACAGGGATTAAGATTGAATTTACCTCTTCAACTCCAGCAACGAGACACGATTTTTATGTTGATGGAAATCTTGTTACAAGTGATGTAACAAGCCCAATTGAATATGACCCAAACGATAGTTCTGAACATTCTTACAAGATAAAGGCTATAAACTACTATGAGGATTGCTACATTGAATCTTCAGAATCAAAATTTACTGATGAGGCAAAAACGCCTCCAAAACCATCACCGCCAACCATTGAGGACCTTTATCCCTGTGAAACTTCAACAATAGCAATAAGTTGGTCTTCTGTTCAATATGCCACAAATTACGATTTACTCGTTGATGGAACAACTACGATAAACAATGTTACATCTCCTTACGACTACAACCCCAACGGCAACGATTCTCACACCTATCAGATAAGGGGAAGAAATGTGATAAATGAAAGTGTAACCTGCACGGGAGAATGGTCAAATACAACATCTTTTGCAGATGGGAATGAAAAGCCGGCAACACCATCCTCTCCACCAACAGTTTTAGATGTTAACGCCTGCCTGACAAATGGAGTTTCTATTACCTGGAGTTCTTTAAATAAAGCAACAGCCTACGATTTGAGGGTTGATTCAAGTGATTCAAAAATTGTGGAGAATGTTACAATTCCCTATACTTACCAGCCCGGTGACAACAATTCTCACACATACCAAATAAGAGGGAAAAATGGAACCTGCACGGGAGATTGGGGACCAACCGCTTCTGGAACGGACATAAACGACACACCGGGGGCGCCTGCTATTACAGCGATAGCCGATATTGACTCTTGTGCGACATCGGGAATAACAATTACTTACACGGCAGGAACGGGTGCAACATCACATGATTTATACAAGGATGGAACTCTTGCGGTAACAAATTATGTTTCTGGTGCGACATATCAACCGGGAAACAACACTTCCCACAGTTATGTTATTAGGGCAAAGAAAAATACCTGTTACACCGATTCAACCGCAGTAGCAGGAACTGATGTTAATGATAAACCTGGCGCTCCAACAATAACAGGTATAACGGATGTTGATGCTTGTGCTACATCAGGAATAAAAGTTGCTTACACAGCTGGCTCTGGTGCAACATCACACGATTTATATAAAGATGGAACTCTTGCGGTAACGAATTATGTTTCTGGGGCTATATATCAGCCCGGTGATAATAGTTCGCATAATTATGCAATACGCGCAAAGAAGAACACCTGTTACACTGATTCAACTTCTTTTTCAGGAACAGATGTTAATAATACTCCCGGACAGCCTGTTATAACAAGCATTACCGACAATGATGCCTGTGCCACATCAGGAATAACAATTACTTACACGGCAGGAACAGGTGCAACATCACACGATTTATACAAAGATGGTTCACTTGCAGTTAGCGGATATTCTTCTGGGGCTACATATCAGCCCGGTGATAATAGTTCGCATAATTATACAATACGCGCAAAGAAAAATAGTTGTTATAACGATTCAACTGGTATTTCTGGAACAGATCAGAATCTTAAACCCGCAACCCCTTCCGCTCCATCATTTTCAGACATTGATGCCTGCGCAACGAGCGGAGTTCAGATTTCGTGGGGAAATGTTTCTCAAGCGACCGGGTATGATTTGAGAGTTGATGGTTCAACGATAATTCCAGATGTTACAAGCCCTTACACCTACTATCCCAACGACAACACTTCCCACACTTATCAGGTAAGGGGTAAGAATGCAACCTGCACGGGGGAATGGTCAAATGGAACAAATGGAACGGATGTAAATAATTCAGTTGCAACGCCATCAATTTTAAGTGTAACAGATAAAGACGCCTGTGCGGTTTCTGGTGTGACAATAGCGTGGGGTGCAATAACCGGTGCAACTTCTTATGATATTGCAATTAATACGACAGGCAATGTTGTAGGAAACACAGCCTCAACGAGTTATGATTACTCTCCCGGTGATACGAGTGCACACAACTATTATGTCAGGGCAAAGAATGCATCCTGCACAGGGGATTGGTCAACAGGTGTTTCAGGAACGGATGTGAACAATTCAGTTGCAACACCGTCTATTTCAAGTGTAACAGATAAAGATGCCTGTGCACTTTCTGGTGTGACAATAGCGTGGGGGGCAATATCCGGTGCGACCTCCTATGACATTGCTTTCAACACAACGAGCAATATTGTAGGAAACACAGCGTCAACAAGTTATGATTACTCTCCTTCTGATTCGGGCACATACAATTATTATGTAAGGGCTAAAAACATCACCTGCACTGGTTCGTGGTCGAGTGCATTTAGCGGAACTGATACGAATAACACACCTGGACAACCTGTCATTACAAGCATAGAAGACATTGATGCATGCTCAACGAATGGAATAAAAATATATTACACTCCTGGAAGTGGTGCAGAAGTTCACGACTTATACAAAGATGGAATTTTGGCTCAAAGTAGCTATACCTCTGGGGCAACCTATTTGCCTGGTGACAATAGCAGTCATACTTATGTTATAAGGGCAATAAAGGAAACCTGCTACAAAGATTCTCAAGGGGTAGATGGAACTGATGTTAATGACACTGTCGGTACTCCTCTAATAACAAGTATCGCCGACAACGATGGCTGTCTGCAAAACGGGATAAAGGTTTATTACAATGAAGGAGTTGGAGCAGTAGTCCATAGTTTATGGAAAGACAGTGTTGAGGTAGTGAATAATTATTCTTCTGGTGCTTTATACAATCCTGGCGACACTTCATCGCATTCTTATGTAGTCAGGGCTGAAAAAGGGAATTGTTACAACAATTCAACTGCACAAGATTTTGCCGATTCAAATGGGGTACCTTCTCTGCCAGTAATTAACTCTATAAACGACCTTGATATTACTCAACTAACTGGAATTCAGATTAACTATACATCGGGCGTTCCTGCCACCAGGCACGATTTGTACAAAGATGGCTCACTTGTAGTTAGCGGATATTCTTCTGGTGCGACATATCAACCGGGCGATAATCTTGAACACAATTATTTAATCAGGGCGGTAAATGAGAACTGCACGACTTATTCAGATTCAGTTCAGGTAGCCGGAACTGATGGTGCACCACCACCTGAGGTTGCAGTTGGGACAAACTTCACATGGAATGCAACACAGTCAGCCCAAACCTTTAATTGGACTTTGGAACCTTCGGCAACAGGCTACAACATTTATAGAGGAACAAAATCTAATCTTGCAAACTTATGCAACACCGATTCGGATTTTTGTACGAGGTCGGACCAAAGTGGAACATCTCTTGATATTTCTTCAGATAGTCCTCAGACAATT
Organism: Candidatus Aminicenantes bacterium UBA4820; assembly: GCA_002402325.1. Classification (GTDB taxonomy): domain Bacteria; phylum Acidobacteriota; class UBA4820; order UBA4820; family UBA4820; genus UBA4820. The sequence goes on along the minus strand of DHFQ01000023.1, from coordinate 8,416 downwards.
GACCCAACAAATAAAGTTCTCTTTTACTTGATTACAGGATACAACGCTGGTGGAGAAGGACCTGCAGGGACTGCTACTTGTGGAGACAGACATGTCAACACAACAGGAACCTGCCCACCATAATCAACATTGAATAGACAAAAAAAAAGGGGCTGGCTTTGCCAGCCCCTTTTTACTTTCTCCTTGACACCTGTCAAATAAAAATTTATACTTATAAAGGTAAGATTGTTCTGGAGGTTTATGGTTATAAATGACTGAAAAAATAGGCGAAATGCTGATAAAAAGCGGAATGATATCACAAGAACAACTTCAGGAAGCTTTGAGACTCCAGAAGACTCAAGGTGGGAGATTAGGCTTTAATCTTGTAAAACTGGGGTTTGTTAAGGAGGAGGATATAACTTCTCTTCTTTCAGAACAGTATGGTGTTCCTGCTATTCACCTTGAACATTTTGATATTGAGGAAGATGTCATAAAATTGATCCCTTCTGAATTAGCCCAAAAGCATCTTTTAATTCCAATTGAAAGGACGGGCTCTACCCTCACAGTTGCTATGGTTGACCCTTCCTATATGGCGGCGATAGATCAGATAAGGTTTATGACATCCTACAATGTTGAACCCGTAGTTGCCGCTGAGGCTTCAATCAGAGCCGCAATTGAGAAATATTATGGTGGGTCAAGCGCTATGCAACTTAAGGATGTTATGGATGAGATTGAGAAAGTGGATGAGAGTGCTGAATTGGAGATTGAGACAGATGAAGAGGAACTTTCAGAGCAGGCACTTGCTCAAGCAGGAAAGGACGCACCAGTAATTAGACTTGTTAATGCAGTTTTCACTGATGCTATAAAAAAAGGAGCAAGCGACATTCACATTGAGCCTTATGAAAAAGATTTCAGAATAAGATTCAGGATTGATGGACTTTTGTATGAACAGTTGAGACCACCAATGAAGATGAGGGATGGTATAATCTCCCGTGTCAAAATTATGGCAAAACTTGACATCGCTGAGAAAAGAGTTCCGCAGGATGGTAGAATAAAGACCATTATGAGAGTAGAGGGGAAAGTCAAGGAAATGGATTACAGAGTTTCAACCGTTCCAACACTCTGGGGTGAAAAGGTTGTTTTAAGGCTTCTTGACAAGGAAGGTTTAAAACTTGACCTTACAAAACTTGGTTTCGAACCAGAGAGTCTTGAAAAATTTCAAAGAGCAATTGGAAGACCAACTGGAATGATTCTTATTACAGGTCCAACGGGAAGTGGAAAGACCAATACACTTTATTCTGCAATAGGACAATTGAATAAACCCGACAAACACATTCTTACGGCGGAAGACCCGGTTGAATTTTCAATTTCTGGGTGTAATCAGGTTCAGATGAAAGAAGAGATAGGACTGACATTTGCCTCAGCGCTAAGAGCTTTTTTGAGGCAGGATCCAAACATAATTCTTGTTGGAGAGATACGAGATTTTGAAACTGCGGAGATCGCAATAAAGGCAGCGCTAACAGGACACCTCGTTATGTCAACTCTTCATACAAACGATGCCCCCTCTTCAATAAGCAGGCTTGTTAATATGGGAATAGAACCCTTCCTCGTTGGAACGGCCGTTCAACTGATACAGGCTCAAAGACTTGTCAGAAGAATATGCCAGAATTGTAAGGAAGAAATTCCCTATCCAAAGAAGGCTTTGATTGATATTGGTTTTACTGAAGAGGAGGCAGAAGAAGTCAAAATTCTCAAGGGCAAGGGGTGTCAAATTTGCAATGGAACAGGGTGCAAGGGAAGAATTGCTTTGATGGAAGTTCTTGAAATGTCAGAATCTATTAGAGAGATGGTCTTGACGGGTGCAAATGCCCTTGATCTCAAAAAGAAAGCGATAGAAGAAGGGATGATAACTTTAAGACGCTCAGGACTTATAAAAATAAAAAACGGAATGGTTCCTTTAGAAGAGGTTTTAAGAGAAACAGTTTTGTAATGGCGCTTGACAGATTTAAAAGAAGTTTTTATACTTTTATTGGAGAAAGTAATGGAGGTAACTAAATAATTTAAGAATGAGCGAGAAACTTGGTGATATGCTTTTAAAGGCTGGGCTTATAACTGATGCACAACTCAAAGAAGCATTGAACCTTCAAAAAACAACAGGCGGTAAATTGGGCTTTAATCTCGTTAAACTCGGCTTCGTAAAAGAGGAAGATATAACCTCTCTTCTTTCAGAACAATTTGGTGTTCCCGCAATTCATCTTGAACACTTTGATATAGATGAGTCCGTTTTAAAACATGTTCCTGCAGATATATGCCAGAAATACTTACTCATACCGATTGAAAGAACCGGAGCAACTTTAACGGTTGCAATGGCTGAACCTTCAAATATCTTTGCAATAGACCAGATAAGATTTTTAACAGGATACAATGTTGAGCCTGTTGTCGCTTCAGAAGCATCAATAAGGAAGGCGATTGAAAAGTGCTACGGGGGGACAAGCGAGATGCAACTGAAAGATGTTATGGATGAACTTGAAAAAGCGACAATAACTGATGAAGTTGCAGAGATTGAGGTTAAGGAGGAAGAGGCAGAATTAAGCGAGGAGGCTTTAAAGGCAGCAAGTGAAGATGCCCCGGTTGTTAGACTTGTCAATGCAGTCATAATAGATTCAATTAGAAAAGGAGCAAGCGACATCCACATAGAGCCTTACGAAAAGGATTACAGAATAAGGTTCAGGATTGATGGGATTCTTTTTGAACAGTTAAGACCACCTTTAAAATTTAAAGATGCAATAGCATCCCGTATCAAAATTCTTGCAAAGATGGATATTTCAGAAAAGAGACTTCCTCAGGATGGAAGAATAAAAACGAAGATGAAGATTGATGGGAAGGTGAAAGAGATAGATTACAGGGTTTCATCAGTTCCAACCCTTTATGGCGAAAAGATAGGAATGAGGCTGCTTGATAAAGAGGGGCTTAAACTTGATATGACAAAATTGGGATTTGAGCCGGAAAGTCTTGAAAGGTTTGAAAGGGCTATAATGAAGCCTTACGGGATGATTCTTGTTACAGGTCCGACAAGTTCAGGGAAAACCAATACCCTCTATTCTGCAATAGGAAAGTTAAACACCACAGACACAAATATTATGACTGCTGAAGACCCCGTTGAGTTTTCAATTCATGGTTGCAATCAGGTTCATATGAGAGAAAATGTCGGGCTCAATTTTGCTTCCGCATTAAGGGCGTTTTTGAGGCAGGATCCAAATATAATACTCGTTGGAGAGATAAGGGATTTTGAAACAGCAGAGACAGCGATTAAAGCAGCGCTAACGGGACACCTTGTCCTTTCAACTTTGCACACGAGCGATGCCCCTTCAACGGTAAGCAGGCTAATAAATATGGGGGTTGAACCATTTCTTGTGGCGACTTCGGTCCATCTGATACAGGCTCAAAGACTTGTAAGAAAAATATGCACCGAATGCAAAGAAGTTATATCGTATCCTAAACAAGCTCTGGTGGATATTGGCTTTACCGAAGAGGAGGCTGAAAAGGCAAAAATCTATCACGGAAAAGGATGTCAAAATTGCGGCGGAACAGGATGCAGGGGTAGAATAGGTTTGATGGAAGTTATGGAACTTTCTGATACTTTAAGAGAAATGATATTGATGGGTGCAAATGCTCTTGAGTTGAGAAGAGAGGCAATAGATGAGGGGATGATTACTTTAAGAAGGTCTGGTATAATAAAAATTATGCAGGGAATTGTCCCTGTTGAAGAAGTTTTGAGAGAAACTTCTTTGTAAGGAGGATAGATGACTTTAGGCGCTGCCACTTCTTCGGGACCACCGTTATCATTGCACCACCTTTTAAAGGTGATGATAGATAACGGTGGAACAGATTTGCATGTTACAACAAACACGCCACCACAAATAAGGATTGACGGTAGGTTAAGAACAGTGGATGGATATAAACCTCTTACCCCGGCAGAGACAAAACAGCTGTGTTATTCGATTCTTACTGATAACCAGAAGCATAAATTTGAAGAGACTCTTGAACTTGACCTTTCCTTCGGAATTAAAGGCTTAGCAAGATTCAGGGCGAATATCTTTCAACAAAGAGGGGCGGTTGCCGGTGCATTCAGGCTTATACCTTATGAAATAAGAGGATTTTCCGAATTGGGGTTACCTCAAATTATTGAGATGCTTTGCGAAAAACCTCGTGGCTTAATCCTTGTTACAGGTCCGACAGGGTCAGGAAAGTCAACAACCCTTGCGGCAATGATTGACAAAGTCAATAGAGAGAGGCACGACCACATAATAACGATAGAAGACCCTGTTGAATATCTTCACCCACACAAATCTTGTCTTGTCAACCAGAGAGAAGTCGGTGCGGATACCTTCTCTTTTAAAAATGCTTTAAAAAGTATTCTTCGTCAGGATCCAGATATTGTGCTCATAGGTGAAATGAGAGACCTTGAAACCATTGAGGCGGCGTTGAGAATTGCAGAAACGGGACACCTAACATTTGCAACACTTCACACCAATTCAACAGTTGAAACAATAAACCGTATTGTGGATGTTTTTCCAAGCAACCAACAATCGCAGGTGAGAACTCAACTCTCCTTTGTTTTGCAGGGAATCCTTTGTCAGGCGCTTCTTCCGGGAAAAGGTGGAAAAGGCAGAGTTCTTGCGGTTGAAATAATGGTTCCAAATGCGGCAATAAGAAACCTTATAAGAGACGATAAAATCCACCAGATATACTCAACGATGCAGACAGGTCAGGCAGGTTCAGGAATGCAGACTTTTAATCAATCCCTTGCGGATTTGTATTTAAGAGGAAAAATTGACTATGAGACGGTAATGGCGAGGTCTTCACAACCAGAAGAGGTGAAAGAACTTATAGATAGAGGAGTAACCCTCTCTTCAAGACAGATGAATGTTGGTTTAGGTCCCGGGGGACTTCCAAAAGGTCCAATGCCTCCGGTAAAAAAGTAGTAAGAAATTTTTCAAATAGGAGGAACTATGCCTCAGTTTGAATGGAGCGGAACGAAAAGAAGTGGTGAGTCGGTAAGCGGCGTAATGGCAGCCGATAACAAGGATGCAGTAATTCAAAACCTAAGAAAGCAGCAAATTGCTGTTACAAAGGTCAAAGAGAAGGGTAAAGAGTTTGCCTTACCAAAATTTGGCGGGGGGGTTTCATCAAAAGACCTTGCTGTTTTCACAAGGCAGTTTTCGGTTATGATTGATGCAGGTTTGCCTATTACTCAATGCCTTGAAATTCTTGGATCTCAGCAGGAAAACAAATTTTTCCAGAAGATCATTTTTGCAGTTAGAGAGGATGTTGAGGGTGGAGCAAATCTATCTGATGCCCTAAAAAGACACCCAAAAGTTTTTGATGCCCTATATTGTAACCTGATTGCCGCTGGTGAGGCGGGTGGTATTCTTGATACGATTTTGCAGAGACTCTCCGTTTATATTGAAAAAAATGTCAAATTAAAGGCGGCGGTCAAATCTGCGATGATTTATCCTGTGGTTGTTGTCGTTGTCGCCATTTTAATAGTTGCAGTAATTATGTGGAAGGTTATCCCTACATTTGGATCACTTTTTGCAGGGTTGGGAGCAAAACTTCCTCTTCCTACAAGAATAGTCATAAATATCTCAAACTTTCTTGGTGCGTGGTGGTGGTTAATAGGTCTTACTATTGTTATCATAGTAGTTGCTATAAGGACATATTACGCCACTCCTGGTGGTAGATACAACCTTGATAAATTTCAACTTCATATTCCTGTACTTGGAGTTGTTTTGAAAAAAATAGCGGTGGCAAGGTTTTGTAGAACACTTGGAACTCTTGTTTCTTCTGGTGTCCCGATTCTCGAAGGGCTTGAAATTACAGCGAAAACTTCAGGAAATGCAATAATTGAAGAGGCAATTATGAAGACAAGGAAATCGGTTGAAGAGGGAAAAACAATAGTAGAACCTCTTCAGGCTACCGGTTTATTTCCAGGAATGGTTACGCAGATGATTGGTGTAGGAGAGGCAACAGGCGCTCTTGATGCAATGTTATCAAAGGTCGCAGACTTTTATGAGGATGAGGTTGATGAAGCAATTGCCAACCTTATGTCCCTTCTTGAACCAATAATCATTGTCTTCTTAGGAGGTGCAATAGGAGGAATCGTAATTGCAATGTATATGCCCCTATTCACTCTTATTTCTCAAATTCAGTAAGGGATTTTTAAATGAACTTAAAAGGAGGGAGGAAACTCCCTCTTTTTTATTATAGTGCCAATTTTTGTTATAATTAAATCTATGGCTGAATACGAAAAGATTGCAATAAGGATAATTGTTTTACGCCTCGTTATCGCAATAACATTTCTTGTCTCCTCAATTGGCTTACAGTCTGCGCTTGGGGAAGAACTTTTATTAAAGCCCTATTTTTATTTTACAGCACTCGTTTTAACTCTTGAAATTGTCTATCTTCTAATTTTTGCCCTATTTCAAAAATTTAGAAAAAAGGAACTTTTTATTTATTTACAGTTGATTGGCGATTCTATAACAGTTGTCATTCTTCTTTTCTATTCAGGAGGGGTTTCAAGCATATTTATCTTTATGTGCTATTTCCTTATCCTTGTTGCAGGAGCAATATTAAGAAAAAGAGGTGCAATTTTAATAGCCCTGATTAATGGTCTTCTTTATGGAATTTTGTGTTTGAGTCTTTATTACGACTGGGCAAGACCTGAAAAATTCTTTAAAGTTCCCTTCGAGCCTCCAACAGAAAGTGAAGCGTTTAGTGCCTTAATGGTCAATATAATAGGTTTCATTCTTGTTGCACTACTTGTCTCCGCTATGGCAACAAGGGCAGAAAAAAGCAAGCAAGAACTTGGTGATGTCCAAAAAAATCTGAAGTATTACAAAAATTTAAACGACCTTATTGTTTCATCAATAGCGGGGGGTGTAATTGTTACCGACCTAAGCGGAAAGGTCAACTTTTCAACTCCAAAGGCAAGAGAAATGCTTGGTGTTTCAATTTCAGAAGGATGGAACTTAAGTGAACAAATTCAACTTTATGGGGGTCCTCCTATAAATTTTGAAAAAGTTACAGAAATTTCTACTGACATTTCTTTAATCCTTCCAAATGAAAAACATCTTTCAATATCAATTTCGCCTTTAAAAGAAGATGAAAAAAGGATTGGCTTTATCGCTTTGGTCAAGGATGAAACTGAAATGGCTAAAATGAGGGAACAATTGGAATTAAAAAAAAGACTTGTTTCACTCGGTGAAATGGCTGCAAGTATGGCTCACGAGATAAAGAACCCACTCGGATCAATTTCTGGAGCAGCACAAATGCTGAAAAGTTCAAAACCTCTTTCAACCGATGAAAAGGAACTTCTCTCAATTATACAGAGAGAAAGTGTAAGACTTGCCGATGTCCTTGATAATTTCTTGAGATTTTCAAGCCCCATAATACCAGAAATGGTTGAGGTTGATATCGTTGAACAAACCAAAGAACTTCTAAAGTTGTTTGAAAAGAATCCCTTTGTTATTGAAAAGAAACTTTTTATAAATTTTAGGTCTGAAAAGGAGAAAATTTTAATAAAGGTAGATCCAAACCTTTACAAGCAGGCACTCTGGAATCTTCTGCAAAATGCAAGAAAGGCATCAAAAGAGGGTGGTGAAATTTCGGTTTCTTTGAAAATAGAGGAGCAATGGGTTATAGTTGAAGTTTCAGATAAAGGAATTGGAATGTCAAAAAATGAAATTGAAAGGATAAAAGAACCCTTTAAAACAGGTTTTTCTCAGGGTGTAGGACTGGGACTTTCAGTTGTAAGAAGGATAATTGAACAGCATAATGGAAGGATTGAAATTGAATCCAAATATAAGGAAGGAACTACGGTTAAACTCTATTTCAGGGCAAAGGCAAATGATAAGAAAAATATTGATAGTTGATGATGAAAAAAGTATGGTATCAATGCTTAAAATCCTTTTTGAAAAAGAAAACTTCATTGTTGATACTGCATCAAGTGGAGAAGAGGCGATTGAACTCCTCTCTCAAGACAATTATGACCTTGTAATTTCAGATATAAAGATGGGTGGTATGTCGGGGATAGACCTTCTTAAAGAGACAAAAAAACAGAGTAATCCCCCTGATGTAATTTTGATAACTGCCTATGCTTCAACAGAATCAGCAATTGAGGCTTTAAAATATGGAGCGGTTGATTACATTATAAAACCTTTTAATATTGATGAGCTTCTTCATAGGGTTAAAAAGGCGATAGAAAAGAAAAATCTACTTGAAGAGAATATTTATCTGAAATCAGAAATATTCAAAGAAGAGGGCTTTTATGGAATAATTGGTAGAAACTCAAAGATGCAGGAAATTTATTCACTGATTCAGAGAATCTCAAACACAAACTCCTCTGTTTTGATAGAAGGTGAAAGCGGAACAGGAA
>DHFQ01000037.1 GCA_002402325.1 Candidatus Aminicenantes bacterium UBA4820 | reverse complement strand
ACTCGCAATAGAGAAATGGGGGAAACAAAAGAGGATAAAATGAAATGGAAAAATAATATAACAATATTTTTTTCTGTAGCATGTTTCGTTTTTTGTAGATGTAGTAACACAGAGAAAAAATCAACTATTGAACTTCAAGGAAACATAGAAATAAGAGAAGTAAGGCTCGGTTTTGAAGTTCCTGGAAGAATTTTGCACCTTTATGTCGACGAGGGAGAATCGGTTAAAGAAGGTGACCTCCTGGCTGAATTGGAACCTGAATATTTTCAAGATGCTGTTCGGCAGGCAGAGGGGGCTTTAAGGGCAAAAACGGCAGACCTGTTAAAACTTGAAAATGGGTCAAGGCCAGAGGAAATTAAGGTAGCAATTGCAGACCTTGAAGCGGCACAGGCTGCTTCTGTAAATGCCGACAAGAATTTTGTAAGAGCAAAAGCACTTCTTGACGGTGGAGTAATATCACAGTCTAATTTTGACAATTTTGAATCAATAAGAGATCAAGCTAACGCCAATCTTAAAGCCGCAAGAGAAAAATTGAATCTTGCTCAGGTAGGTTTTAGATCTGAAGAAATAGAATCAGCGCGCGGTGCAATGGAACAGGCTGTGGCTACTCTTGAAGAAGCGAAAAGAAAGTTATCAGATTCTAAATTAACTGCTCCAACAAATGGAATAATTCAAACAAGAGTCCATGAAGGTGGTGATTATGTTGCTTCGGGTGATCCTGTTTTTACTATTTCAATAATGGATCCGGTATGGGTAAGGGCTTACATTAATGAAAAAGAGCTTGGGCGCATAATGCCGGGGATGGATGCAGTGGTGAAAACAGACAATGGTAAAACTTATTCTGGACGATTGGGATTTATCTCACCGACAGCGGAGTTCACGCCAAAGTCAGTCGAGACAAAAGAAATAAGGACAAATCTTGTCTATCGGGTGAGGATAATTGTTTCAAATTCATCAGGGGAATTGAGACAGGGGATGCCAGTAACGGTTTATATAAATTTAAAGTAACATGTCCTCTTCAGGAATAGAAATAAGCATTGAATCATTGTCAAAGAAATTCAAAGGCTCAGGAATTGAAGCACTTTCAAGTATAAGTGCAGAGATTAAAGGTGGATGTGTTACAGGAATAGTGGGCCCTGATGGTGCGGGGAAGACAACACTTCTTAGATTGTTAGCAGGGTTGCTAAAACCATCTTCTGGTTCAATAAAGATGTCAGGAAGAGAGATATCTACCATAAGAGAAATGTTAAGTTATATGCCTCAAAAATTTGGCCTTTATGAAGATCTTACTGTAAATGAAAACCTGACATTATATTCAGATCTTCACGGAATAAAAGAAAAAGAAAAAAACGGATCGTTTGCTAAACTTCTTTCTTTTACGGGACTTAAACCTTTCAAAGAAAGATTTGCGGGAAATCTTTCTGGTGGAATGAAGCAAAAACTCGGGCTTGCCTGTTGTCTCATAAGCAACCCTTTAATACTACTTCTTGATGAACCGAGCGTCGGAATTGATCCTCTTTCTCGTAGAGAATTTTGGCAAATGATAAATGAAATTGCAAAAGATGGCGTTACAATCGTTTGGAGCACCTCTTATCTTGATGAGGCTGAAAAATGTTCGGAAGTATTACTTCTTAATGAGGGTAGATTACTTTATAAGGGTATTCCATCTGAACTATCAAAAAATGAAAGCATTTCAGTTTATCTTATTGAATTGAGAGACCAGAAAATAAAACGCCATTTTGCTCTTGAAACTCAAAAAAGAGACGACATTCTGGATAGCACCATTCAAGGCAGTAGAGTAAGAATAGTAATGAGAGATTATGTGTCTGTTAGCCCCAAATTTGAAGAAGCGGTGAGTGTAAAAAGAACAGTTCCACGATTTGAGGATGCTTTTATAAAGATGATGGGAGGAATATCAAAAGAGAGGCTAAATTCAGCAACGGCAGGAAATATAGACAAAGGGGATGAATTACCATCGGAGAAAGTTGTAGTTGAAGTTAAAGGACTGACGAAGAAGTTTGGCAATTTTACTGCAGTTAAAAATGTTTCCTTTAAGGTTGGAAGGGGTGAAGTTTTTGGACTTCTTGGGCCTAACGGTGCTGGGAAAAGCACGACATTCAAAATGATGTGTGGGTTACTGAGAGCAACGTCAGGGTGGGCAAGAATTGCGGGAGTAGACCTTATAAATTCCACCGTTCAGGCAAGAGAAAAAATTGGTTATATGGCTCAAAAATTTAGCCTTTATGGCGACTTGAAAGTAATAGAGAACCTCAATTTCTTTGGCGGTATCTACGGGCTAAAAGGGGAAGAACTAAAGAATATTATCTTTGATACTTTAGAAAGATTTCAACTAAGTTCACTCAAAGATGAAAAATCTAACAACCTCCCTCTTGGTTTTAAACAGAGACTTTCATTGGCTTGTGCCATAATGCATAAACCTACAGTCCTTTTTCTTGATGAACCAACAAGTGGCGTTGATCCAATTACAAGAAGAGAATTCTGGGGAAGGATCAACGCAATGGTTGAAGGTGGTATTTCAATAATAGTAACTACACATTTTATTGATGAGGCTGAATATTGTGACCGTATTGCTCTTATGTATTCTGGAAAAGTAATAATGTGTGAGACGCCAGATAAAATTAAACAAAGTATTGTTTCTGATGAAATGAAAGATCCAACCCTTGAAACCGCATTTATTGAACTTATCAAACTGAATTCAAAGGAAGAAATAGATGAGTAAGAGAGGGTTAAGAGTTATCGCTTTGATTAAAAAGGAGAGCCTTCAAATTATACGCGATCCAAGTAGCATAATTATGGCATTTATTCTTCCACTCATTTTTCTTGTTCTATTTGGTTATGGTATATCACTTGATATAGATAACCTCAAAATAGGGGTTGTCAATGAGTCCTCATCACCTGAAGCCAATGACCTTTTAATGAGTTTTGTAAACAGCAAGTATTTCAAAGTAACATTTGCAAAGGATAGAAAAGAATTGGAAGAAAAGGTCATAAGTGGCAAACTTAATGCTCTCATTATAATTCCCTATGATTTTGCAAAAAAGGTTCATACGGGAAAAGGAATAGATGTTCAAGCACTGATATGTGGTAGTCAATCCAATACTGCTGAACTAACGCTTAATTATGTTGAAGGGGTGGTCGGAATATGGTTGATGCAAAAGGGCATAAAAAATGAAAGACCTTTGACAAATCTTGTCAATATTGAATCACGGGTCTGGTTTAATGAAGAGATGAAATCGCGTTCATCTTTGCTTCCCGGGTCAATTGCGCTGATAATGACATTGATCGGAACAATGCTTACTTCACTCGTGGTAGCACGGGAATGGGAGAGGGGGACAATGGAGGCATTGCTTGCCACCCCTATTAATGCCTTTGAGTTTTTGTTTGGGAAATTTGTTCCCTATTTTCTTCTTGGAATGATTGCAATGGGTATGGTTACGGCTGTTTCTACTCTATTAATGGGTGTTCCTTTCAGGGGATCAGTTATTGTCCTTGTTGTCGCTTCTTCCATTTATTTATGTACAGCGCTGGGGTTAGGACTTTTGATCTCCACTTTGACCAGAAACCAACTTGTTGCCACACAAATTTCTTTAATTCTTGGATACCTTCCATCTCTTTTGTTATCAGGGATAGTTTTTGAAGTTAAGAGTATGCCTTTTTTGATCAGGATTTTGTCTCACTGCACGCCGCCTCTATATTTTGTTTCAACTCTTCAATCTCTTTTTCTCGCTGGAAATATTTGGGCGTTGATTATTCCCAATATGATTGTTGTCTCTCTTTTTGGTTTTGTTTTTCTTTCTGCTACTATCATTAAAACAAAATGGTCTCTTGACGATGTTTAACAGAATAATTCGGCTTATTATAAAAGAATTCCGAGTTGTATGGGGTGATAAAAAAAGTAGGCTGGTGCTTATAGTGCCACCTATAATTCAGCTTCTTGTTTTAAGTTTTGCAGCAACCTATGAAGTCAGGAATAATTCTCTTGGAATCTATCTTGAAGATAGGGGCACAATGGGGAGAGAGTTTGTTTCAAGGCTCGTTGCTATGAAGGAGACATTCTCTGATGTCAGGTTCTATCATTCGCAGGAAGATGTAACAAATGCGATTGAGTTGCAGGAAACAATTTGTGTCGCCCACATCGGACAGAGGTTTTCAGCAGAAATTGAGTCGGGACAAACTGCAACAATTCAATTGATTCTTGATGGACGAAAGGCGAATGCCGCTTTCATAATTCAGGGCTACTTGAATCGGGTTTCAAGGGAGTTTTCAAATGAAATATCAAAAGAGGCAAACAAGGATATTCTTGTTTCAAGAATATGGTTCAATGAAAATCTGAACCCTTTATGGAGCACGGTTCCTGCCCTTTTAGGCATCCTGATAAACCTGATTGCTTTGATAATTACTTCACTTTCTATTGCAAGAGAAAGGGAACTCGGCACTTTTGAACAACTTCTTGTTTCCCCTTTAAGACCAATAGAAATTCTCTTTGGAAAAATGATTCCCTCCGTTCTCATAGGTTTGATTGAAGGTGTCGCTCTAATCGCCATTGTTGTAATTTTCTTTAGAATACCGATAACCGGCTCGCCTCTTGTTCTCTTTCTGGCAATGGTGATTTTTCTTTTCTCAATAGTTGGAGTCGGGCTTTTCATTTCATCTCTTGCAAAAACGCAGCAACAGGGATTCCTTGGTGCTTTTACCTACTTCGTCCCTGCTGTTCTTTTAAGTGGTTTTGTTTCACCGATTGAAAATATTCCATACTCGTTAAGGATTCTTGCTTACATAAATCCGCTGAGATACATCATCTTAATTTCAAGAAATGTTTTTCTGGAGGACCCACTCACTTCAGATGTCATAAAGATGACTTTGCCTCTTATTCCTATAGCGTTATTCACTCTCATTGCGGCAGCGGCGCTTTTCAAAAAGAGAACTCAATAATAGTCAGAGGGTCACTCATTAGCCGATGATTGTCAGTTGGCAAAAGAAATCATAGCGGCAATTTTCCCTACCATCCCTTTTTTTGTCTTTCACCTGATAGGTGATTCTCGTTTTGATGTTAAATTCTTACTGCTATTTATTATCTTTTGATAACAACGCTTTATAGCAATGTCGGATTTTGGATTTATCTTTTCTATTGGCATTGCCTCCTTCTCTGAAGGATTCAACGATCTGGACAGCTTTTTTTGGAGAATTAGGTGTTACCTTTACTCTTAAGAAAATTTTTTGGGATAACACAAAAAAGTGAATGTCAAGCACCATTTAATATTATGCACTACAAAACAGGGTCTACTAAAACATCCTTATTTTACAAATAGTTATCAATCACAAACCCATATAAACCATCAAAGTTGGGAGAAATGGGGAAATAGGGTTTCGGGTTAAAG
>DHFQ01000155.1 GCA_002402325.1 Candidatus Aminicenantes bacterium UBA4820 | reverse complement strand
ATGGGAGGAGGGAATGGAAACCCCCCTCTTTGTACCCCTCCTCAATCCTCCCCTGGAATGGGAGGAGGAAATGGAAACCTCTCGCAGTCTCCTTTAAAGGGGAGGAGATTTTCAATGGTTTCCTTGATTCTTATCTCCAGATCCAGGCATAGACTTTCTTGGAACCATTATAAGAGATGCAACCAAAACTATCACAAACACTATCAAGTAGGTGTGTCCAATTTGAACAAATAGAGTCTTTTCGTTAAGTTTAATTGCATCCCCTTTGCAAGATGATGGTTCGTTCTTCCTCGTTGATGAGATAATCTCTCCATCTGGAGAAACTATCCCACTCACTCCACCATTTGCACTTCTTATCAAAAATCTTTTTGTTTCAACGCATCTTACTCTATCTATAAGAAAATGTTGGACTTTTGCTGGAGTTCCCTCATACCATGCATCATTTGAAAGATTGACAAGAACTTCCGCTCCCTCTTTAACCTGCCCTCTTATCAAGTCTGGAAAAATTGTCTCATAGCAGATCGTAATGCCATAATTCACACTTTCAATTTTAATTGGAGAAAGAGATGTTCCACTTGTGAAACTACCGACGCTTTCCACTATTGGGGCCAAAAATGGGAGATGTTTCTCAAATGGAACATACTCCCCAAAGGGAACAAGATGGTTTTTCTTGTAGTTGTTTATAATTTTTCCTTCTCTATTTAAAACAATCGCTCCATTATAAATCCCATTCTCATCTTCAAATACTGCTCCAAAAATTAAATTTGTAGAGAGATTTTTTGAAATTTCTATAAATTTTTGATCAAATTCTTTATCTATACCCCACTCTACTGGAATAGAGGATTCGGGTAAAACAATAATATCCATTTTATTTTTTTTGAAATTTCCCGACAATTTTTCAATTTTATTTATTATTTCGTGTCTAAATTCAGGATCCCACTTTTTATCTTGAGGAATGTGAGGCTCTATCACTCCAGCGGTTATAGTTTTCCCGGAATATACCTCTTTCTTTGAATGATAGCCATAAATAAAAGCTGAAATGAGTAAAAAAATTGTAAAAAGTGTAAAAATTATTGTAATTCTCTCTTTTCTTTGCAAAATAATCAAAGATAGTGATACGCTTAACATCATTCCAAGAAATGTTAGTCCCAAAATTCCAAAAAGTCTGACATTTTGAAGAAGATAACTGTTTGTTGAAATGGAATATCCCAGATCCCACCACGGGAAACCTCCGAACAGTTTACCCTTTAGCCATTCAAAAAGAGGATAGATAAATGGTGCAAAAATCAAACCAGAATTGCCATAGCGATTGACAAATATCTTGAGCAAAAGATAATAAAAGTAGAGAAATAACCCAAGATAAAATGAGAGAAGAATAGTTAGAAAAATTGCAAGGATTAAATTAATATTGCCATATTTTGAGATGACCTTTGCAATCCACCAATATTCTAAAAACTGGAAAATTGCGGTGAAAAAATAAGAGTAAAGAACTATGTTTTTGAATGTGGCACTCTTGATGTAAAGAAGGGGAAGAGCAAAGGCAAGAATTGAAAGAAAGGAAAAACCGTAAGGCGGTAACGAAAGAAACCATAAAATTGAACTAAAAACGAGGGAAAGATTAAAATTCATCCCGCCCTTAAGAATCTGATTTTCTTCTCTGAATATTCCTTTAGAAAATCTCTTAATTTTTCCTCCTCCTCTTTATTTAATTTAACCTCTTTTTCAAGAATTTTTCTTGCCCAGTTTCTTGCACTCTCAAGCATTTTCATATCTTTAAGGGGATTTGCAAAGTGAAACTCTCCCTCTCCCCACTGCCTTGTCCCAAAAACCTCGCCGACTCCCCTCAATTTGAGATCCTCCTCAGCCACTTTAAACCCATCATCGGTTTCAGTCAAAATCCTCAACCTATTTTCCGCAGACCTTGATGTTTCCTTTGAAACCATCAAAATACAGTAACCCTTTTCTCCTCCTCTTCCAACCCTTCCTCTCAATTGGTGAAGTTGTGCAAGTCCAAATCTTTCCGCATTTTCTATCACAATTACAGTCGCATCGGGCAGATCGATTCCAACCTCAATAACAGTGGTTGCAACAAGAAGGTCTAACTCTTTTTTCCTCATCTTGTCCATAACTTCATCTTTTTCAGAGTTTGACATCCTCCCGTGAATTAAGCCAATTTTATAATTTTTGAAAATCCCCTTTTTAAATCTTTCATAAGCACTTATCGCAGCATCGCAATCAAGGGAATCACTCTCCTCAATTAAAGGAAAAACAACAAGAACCTGCTTTTTTAAATCCATCTCCCTTTTAAGAAAGAGTTCGACCTTCTGTCTTGAGTAGTCTCCCCTTATCGCCGTTACCACCTTTGCCTTATTGGGAGGCATCTCATCAAGAACACTTATGTCAAGGTCTCCAAAGACGGTTAAGGCAATACTTCTTGGAATTGGCGTTGCACTCATCAAAAGTAGATGGGGGTTGTTGCCCTTTTTAAAAAGTGCATCACGCTGAAGCACGCCAAATCTATGTTGTTCATCAATGACGACAAAATTTAGGTTTGAATACTCAACCTTTTCTTGAATTAGTGCGTGAGTCCCAACTATTAGTTTAATTTCTCCCTCTTTGATTTTTTTAAGAATCTCTTTTTTTTCAGACTGCTTCGTTGATGAGATGAGGAATGCAACATCAAGTTGAGCCTTTGAGGCAATTTCCTTCAATCTTTCATAGACCTGCTTTGCAAGTGTTTCTGTTGGAGCCATAAATGCACTTTGATAACCATCTAATGCACACCATATCATCGTCAAAAAAGCGATGATAGTTTTTCCGCTTCCAACATCACCCTGCAATAGACGATACATAGGCGAATCTGATGAACAATTATCAACAACCTCTCTAAAGACCCTTTTCTGACTTCTTGTCAATTCAAAGGGGAGGATTTTTCTTAAAATGTTTCCAATTTCAGGATTTTTTCTTATAGCTTTTGCCTTTTCCCTTTTTCTTGATATATTTTCTTTGAGCATCATCATTTCGAAAGCAAAAAGCTCCTGAAAAACAAACCTTTTAATTGCAATTGACTCCCTTGAATTGATTTCATCAAGCGCCTTCTCATCTTCAGGAAAATGAACTTTTAAGAAAGATTCTTTTAAACTTATAAAACTCTCCTTTTTTAAGATTTCTTCAGGCAAAAACTCATCAATTCTCTCTTTTAGTGCCTTTAAAACTATTTCTCTTACAGATTTTGAGGATAAAATCCCTATTTTTTTATAGACAGGAACGATTTTTAGATGTTCTTCAGAACTATACTCTTCAAATTCTGGGTTTTCCATCTGAAGTCTTACCCCGCTTTTGGTAGAAAAAAGGGAAACCCTTCCGAAAAAATAGTAACTTTTCCCTATCTCAATTTTTTGCTCAACCCACGGCTGATTAAACCAGACGATATGGAGATTTCCGTAGCCATCTGTTATTAGAGATTCAAAAAGATGGAAATTCCTCTTTTTAAAAGACCGTCTTCCCTTTGCCCCGATCACTTTGCCTTTCACTGTTACAAACTCACCTTCTTTCAAATCAAGCAAAGACCTTATTCCCCCTCTATTTTCATACCTCAAAGGAAATCTGTATAGGAGGTCGTTTAAAGACTCAATCCCATCTTTTAATAAGATATTTTTCTGTCGTGATGTGAGGAAATAAAACTCCTCTTTTTTATTCTCTTCCTTTTCCATCTAAATGGGGTCAGGTCTTGAATCTTGAATTTTGGGGTCTATCCCTGACTATCTTACTCACAGTCGAGTAATGAATTCCAAGATATTTCGCAACTTCAACCTGTGTGTATCCGTGCTCCCTTACAGCAATTCTAATTAACTCATCTCTGCTCTCTTTGTCCCTCGGAGTCTCTTTGGGTATTAATTTTTCAAGTTCAACCCTGTCTATGAGCCTCTGCATTCTCGGAATTTCCTCTGTTTCCCTCTTTCTTTTTAATGCTTCTCTAATCTTGTCTACAAAATCATCGCTGCCAAGGATAATTCCTTTTTTCGCTTTTTTCATAATTGAACGCTTCTTAATTCCTTCCATTATAAACTTTCGATAGCCTATTATGGCAGTGGAACTTTCTTTTCCAAATCTGTTTAGAATCCAATCAACATAAAGAAAGGGTGGCTTTTGTCCGATCCTCGTTGTTGCACTGAAACTGCTCCATCTCCATTTGAGAGGATGATTGACAATTCTTGACCGCACAGGATTCAAAACTATATACCGTGCTACTTCAAGAAGATGGCTCTCCTTTTCAATAACTATCGCTTTGAATCTACCCTGAAAAAGATGTCCAACTCTATTATGTCTTCTATTGAATGCCTGCGTGAAAACACCATTTAGTTGTCTCATACCTGCCGAAAGGTTCGGCAGAGGAGTCTCAATAAGCAAGTGATAATGATTGTCCATAAGGCAATAGGCATGACAAATCCACTTATATTTATCGATGGTCTTTCCTAAGATACTCAAAAACAGTGTTCTGTCTTTGTCAGAAAGGAAGATTGAATTCTTCTCATTCCCTCGAGAGGTTATGTGATAGACTGCACAAGGAAATTCTAACCTAAGTGGTCTTGCCATAAATTATATTTTACCAAACAGTTTGATGAAATTCAAGATTCAAGACCTGA
>DHFQ01000071.1:18553-22342 GCA_002402325.1 Candidatus Aminicenantes bacterium UBA4820 | reverse complement strand
GCTTGTCTATGACAGGCAATTTTGATTTTTAAGGAGGAGTTTTGCCTACAATTAATCAACTGGTTACTGAAGCCAGAGAGAAAGTTAAATATAAGACAAAAAGCCCGGCACTTCAGGGCAATCCCCAAAAGAGGGGCGTTTGCACCCGTGTATATACCACAACACCGAAAAAACCAAACTCCGCTTTGAGGAAGGTTGCTCGTGTCAGGCTAACAAATGGAATGGAAGTTACAAGTTACATCCCGGGAATAGGTCATAACCTTCAGGAACACTCCGTTGTGTTAATAAGGGGAGGAAGGGTAAAAGATCTGCCGGGAGTAAGGTATCACATAATCAGAGGAAAACTTGATAGTACAGGCGTTGATGGAAGGAGACAGGGAAGGTCAAAATACGGAGCAAAAAGACCCAAGAAATCGTAATTGGCTCTTAATTTAGAGCCGTCTGTTCTTTGATAAGTTGAAGAAGTATAAGGAGTTTGTTAGATGCCAAGAAAAAGTTATGTTTCTAAGAGAGAAGTTAACCCCGACCCCATTTACGGGTCAACTCTTCTTACAAGAATAATCAATAAGATTATGGTAAAAGGGAAAAAAAGCGTTGCCGAGTCAATCGTCTATGGTGCTCTTGATATCATTAAAAAGAAAACCAATGATGACCCGTTAAAAATTCTTAACAAAGCAATAGAGAATGTAAAACCAAATTTGGAAGTTAAATCCCGCCGTGTAGGTGGAGCCACCTATCAGGTGCCTGTTGAAGTGCGCCCCGATAGGAAACTGTCGCTTGCCTTAAGGTGGATTATAGAAAACTCAAGAAAAAGAAAAGAAAAAAGTATGATGGGTAACCTTGCAGCAGAACTGCTTGATGCTTATGAAGAAAAGGGTGAGTCCATCAAAAAAAGAGATGACACACATAAAATGGCTGAAGCAAACAAGGCTTTTGCCCATTACAGGTGGTAAGAAGGTTTTATAGTGGCAAGAACAGTTCCGTACGAGAAGAGAAGAAATATTGGAATTATGGCTCATATAGATGCTGGTAAAACTACAACCACCGAAAGAATTTTATACTACACCGGAGTCAATTACAAAATGGGCGAAGTCCACGACGGAACTGCAACTATGGACTATATGATTCAAGAGCAGGAAAGGGGAATAACAATTACTTCCGCAGCGACTACCTGTTCATGGAATGGCTTTAGTGTTAACATTATTGATACACCTGGGCATATTGATTTTTCAGCAGAAGTTGAAAGATCGTTGAGAGTTCTTGATGGCGCCATCGGAGTTTTTTGTGCGGTCGGAGGTGTTGAGCCCCAATCTGAAACAGTGTGGCGTCAAGCTGATAGATATAAAGTTCCAAAAATTGCCTTCGTCAACAAAATGGATAGGCAGGGAGCCGATTTTTACAGAGTTCTTCAAATGATGAAGGAAAGGCTTAAAACCACACCTGTCGCAGTTAACATTCCATGGGGAAAAGAAGACTCATTCGTTGGCATCATTGATATAGTCAGGATGAAGGCTATAAGATGGCTTGATGATACATTAGGTGCTGAATTTGTTGAAGAGGAGATTCCATCAGATTTAAAAAACGAGGCTCTACATTTCCGTGAACTTCTCATTGAATCTGCAGCGGAAGGTTCTGATGAAATAATGCACAAATACATTTCAGGCGAAGAAATTCCGATTGAAATGATCAAAGATGCGATAAGAAAAGAGGCACTCTCTTTAAAAATAACACCTGTCTTTTGTGGGTCTGCTTTTAAAAATAAAGGCATACAGCCGCTTCTTGATGGAGTTATAGATTACCTCCCCTCACCAATAGACATTCCTCCCGTGAAAGGCATTAACCCGGAGAGCGAAAAAGAGGTTGAGTGCAAACCCTATGATGAAGAACCCCTTGTTGCTCTGGTTTTTAAAATATTGACAGACCCATTTGTTGGACAACTCGCTTTTGTAAGAGTCTATTCAGGGAAACTGATCACAGGAAAAAGCGTTTATAATTCAAACAAGCAAAGACAGGAGAGGATAGGTAGATTGCTGAGAATCCACGCCAACAAAAGGGAAGATATTGATGAAATTCTTTCCGGTGATATTGGTGCGGTTGTTGGCTTGAGAGATGTAATGACGGGTGAGACCCTTTGCGATAAAAGTTTTCCTGTCATGCTTGAATCAATGAAGTTTCCGGATCCTGTAATTTCAGTTGCAATCGAACCAAAAAGCAAAGCTGATCAAGATAAATTGGGGCAAGCTTTAAACAAACTTATGAGAGAAGACCCAACATTCAAAGTTCACACTGACAATGAAACGGGACAAACGATTATTGAAGGGATGGGTGAACTTCACCTTGAAATAATCGTAGATAGACTCTTAAGAGAGTTTGGCGTTTCTGCAAATGTTGGAAAGCCTCAAGTTGCATATAGAGAAACTATTACAAACCAATCCGAGGCGGAAGGCAAATATATAAAACAAACGGGCGGTAGAGGACAATATGGTCATGTCAAAATAGCGGTTGAACCTCTTCCTCCGGGAAGCGATTTTGTTTTTGAGAATAACATATCACAGGGAGCAATCCCAAAAGAGTATATTCCTGCTGTCAAAAAGGGAATTGAAGAGGCTATGGAAATCGGTTCTCTTGCAGGGTTTCCCGTCAAAGATATAAAAGTAAAACTTCTTGATGGCTCATACCACGAGGTCGATTCCTCTGAGATGGCTTTTAAGATTGCGGCATCTATGGCTTTTAAAGATGCAATCTCAAAGGGTAACCCTGTTCTGCTTGAGCCGATTATGAAGGTAGAAGTGACTACGCCAGAGAATTATCTTGGAGATGTCATAGGGAACATAAATTCAAGAAGAGGAAAAATTATTAAAATGGAAGGCAGGGGCGAATTGCAGGTTATATCCGCAGACATCCCTCTGTCAGAAATGTTCGGTTATGCCACAGAACTTCGTTCTATAACCCAGGGCAGGGGAACATACAATATGGAATTTTTAAAATATGAACCCGCCCCAAAAAATGTTACAGATTCTATTGTTGCCCGCGTTCAGGGCATTTGAGCAAGGAGGCAATTATGTCTAAGGAAAAGTTCGTTCGTACCAAACCCCATGTTAATGTGGGAACCATTGGCCATGTTGACCATGGAAAAACCACATTGACCGCTGCAATTACCAAAGTACAGGAGGCAAAAGGTTTAAGCAAGTATGTTTCTTACGATGAAGTAGCCAAAGCATCTGAGGCACATGGAAGGAGAGATTCCACAAAAATTTTGACGATTGCTACATCACATGTTGAATATCAGACAGAAAATCGTCACTATGCCCATGTTGACTGCCCAGGACACGCAGACTATGTCAAGAATATGATTACCGGTGCAGCACAGATGGATGGAGCAATCCTCGTAGTTTCCGCAGAAGATGGTCCAATGCCTCAAACAAGGGAACACATTCTTCTTGCAAGGCAGGTCGGAGTTCCTTACATTGTCGTCTTCTTGAACAAATGTGATAAAGTTGACGACCCTGAACTTCTTGACCTCGTAGAACTTGAGGTGAGAGACCTTCTTAAGAAATATCAATTTCCAGGCGACGAAATACCTTTCATCAGAGGCTCTGCATGGAAGGCGTTAAACGCTACAAGCCCTGCGGATCCAGATGCCAAGTGCATTCAAGAACTTATGGAGGCTCTTGATAAATACATCCCTGAACCCCTGAGAGATATTGATAAGCCGTTCCTTATGCCAATTGAGGATATTTTCTCAATATCTGGTAGAGGAACCGTTGTTACAGGAAGGGTTGAAAGAGG
>DHFQ01000071.1:0-18447 GCA_002402325.1 Candidatus Aminicenantes bacterium UBA4820 | reverse complement strand
AAAGAAGAAGTTGAAAGAGGGCAGGTCATTGCCAAACCAGGTTCTATCACCCCTCATACTAAATTCAAGGCTGAAGTATATGTTCTCACGAAAGAAGAAGGCGGAAGGCATACACCATTCTTTAAAGGTTATCGTCCGCAATTCTATATGAGAACAACAGATGTTACCGGTTCAGTAGAACTTCCTGAAGGAAGAGATATGGTTATGCCGGGTGACAACACTGAAGTGACCGCAACCCTCATCCAGCCCGTTGCTCTGGAAAAAGGACTAAGATTCGCTATCCGTGAAGGCGGAAGAACTGTCGGAGCGGGAACAATCACGGAGATATTGGAGTAGGAGCAAATGCTTAACGAAAAAATCCGAATACGCCTTTTGGCTTATGATTACTGGCTTTTAGACCGCTCCACAAAGGAGATCGTTGATACCGCAAAAAGAACGGGAGCAAGGGTAAGAGGTCCCATTCCACTCCCCACAGAAAAAGTGATATTTACGGTTAACAGATCGCCTCATGTGGATAAAAAGTCGAGAGAGCAATTTGAAATTCGTACCCATAAAAGGCTTTTAGATATTTATGATCCAACCCCACAGACGGTTGATGCTTTGCAAAAACTTACATTGCCGCCGGGTGTTGATGTTGAAATTAAGGCTTTTGATAAGTAGGTGCACAAATGGTAATTTCATCTTATTTAAGAAGCCTTTCTAATCCGCCATTAAACGGCAATTACCTGAGGAGGATTTAATGAAAATCGGGATATTAGGTAGAAAAGTTGGATGCACTCAGTTGTTTGATCCCGAGAGCAGAGAGGTTGTTCCTGTTACCGTAATAAAGGTCGGACCCTGTTTGGTTCTTCAAAAGAAGAGTAAAGAAAAGGATGGCTATTCAGCCCTTCAAATAGGTTTAATCGAACCTGAGAAGAAAAAGAAGATGAGTAGACCTCTTATGGGACATCTGAAGTCATCAGGGGCAGGATCTGCAAGTTGTATAAAAGAAATTAGAGGAGAATTCCCTGACTTTGCCGTTGGAAGCCACATAAATGCAGATAATTTTGAAGGCATAAAAGAGGTTGATGTTGTTGGAACTTCCAAAGGAAAAGGATTTCAAGGGGTTGTAGTCAGGCATGGTTTTAGAGGTGGAGCAGCAACCCACGGCTCGATGTTTCACAGAGCACCAGGTTCAATTGGAGCATCCTCCTATCCTTCAAGAGTTTTTAAAGGAACGAAAATGGGAGGAAGAATGGGAGGAGAAAGGGTTACAACAACAAACCTCAAAGTCGTCAAATTGGATAAAGAAAACAAACTACTTCTCGTTAAAGGGTCTGTTCCCGGTCCGAGAAACGGTATTGTAATGATTAAAGGACATTAGGAGAATTTAAGATGCCTACACTTGAAGTTCTGAGCAATACATTGACTAAAATAAAAGAAATTGACCTTCCAGAAGAGGTTTTTGGATTAGATTTCAGGCCTGATGTCATCTACGAGGCGGTGAGGTGTTACCTTGCCAATCAAAGGTTGGGAACACATTCAACAAAAAGAAGAGACGAGGTAAGCGGTTCAGGAAAGAAACTGTGGAAACAGAAACATACTGGAAGAGCAAGAATGGGAGAGATAAGGTCCCCGTTGTGGTATCACGGGGGAATAGTGTTTGGACCAAAACCAAGAGATTATTCTTACACTATTCCTAAAAAAGTAAAAAAACTTGCAATTAAGTCCCTTCTTTCAGAAAGGATGAGAAGAAATTCTATTGCAATAATTGAAAAGCTTGAAGTTTCCGAGCCAAAGACAAAAGCATTTCTCTCTTCCTATTCTCAACTAATTGAGGATGCAAAAACTACACTCTTCGTTGATGAAAATATCGACAAAAATGTTCTGCTTTCAAGCAGAAATCTCCCTTATGTTGATGTGATTCCGTTAAATGAGTTGAATGCATACAACCTTGCAAGATATGAAAAGGTTATTTTCACTGAAAATGCTATGTCAAAACTTATGGAAGGGTTGATAAAATGAAAATGCCGAATGAAATAATTATTAAACCTCTACTGACGGAAAAAAATCTTCTAATGAAAGACAAAAATAACACCCTCACCTTTAAAGTTTCGGTTGATGCGTCAAAGATTGAAATTGCAAAAGCGGTTGAAACTCTTTTTAAAACCAAAGTTGCTGAGGTAAGAGTTATCAACATGATGGGAAAGAAAAAAAGACTTGGTAAATTTGAAGGTAATAAAGCAAGTTTCAAAAAGGCGTATGTCAAATTAAGAAAAGGTCAGAAAAAAGTTGAATATTTTGAAGGATTATAAGGATCTGCTATGCCGATAAAAAGTTATAAGCCATACACTCACTCAAGAAGATACATAACGAATGCAACTTTTGAAGAGATAACGAAAGAGAAACCTGAAAAATCACTTATTGAACCAAAAAAGAGAATTTCCTGTAGAAACAACGACGGACACATAACCGTAAGGAGAAGAGGCGGTGGAGCCAAAAGGCACTACCGTGTCGTCGATTTCAAACGAGACAAGTTTGATATAGTAGCAAAAGTTGCAGCAATTGAATATGACCCAAACCGAACCTGTAGAATCGCCCTCCTTCACTATTCTGATGGAGAAAAAAGATACATTCTTGCCCCTGATGGATTGAATGTCGGAGCAAAAGTTGTTTCTGGAAATGAGGTTGAAATTCAGGTTGGAAACGCACTGCCCTTAAGGAAGATTCCGGTAGGAACTATGGTTCACAATGTTGAATTGACTGTGGGAAAGGGCGGACAAATAGCAAGAAGTGCCGGTGCAGCGGTTCAACTTATGGCAAAGGAAGGGCATCAGGCAATTTTGAGGATGCCTTCTGGAGAAATGAGAAAAGTTAATTCGGAATGTTTTGCCACAATTGGAATGGTGGGAAATATTGAACACAAGAATATCGTTATAGGTAAGGCTGGAAGGTCAAGGCATTTAGGATTAAGACCCAAAGTTCGTGGAACCGCGATGAATCCCGTCGACCACCCGCACGGCGGAGGAGAAGGAAAATCAAAAGGAGGTAGACATCCGGTAACACCATGGGGTCAGCCCACCAAAGGATATAAAACAAGGAAGAATAAAAGAACTCAGAAATTCATTCTCAAAAGGAGAGGTTAATGTCAAGGTCGCTTAAAAAAGGTCCCTTTATTGATGACCATCTTTTTCAAAAAGTGGTCAAAATGAATGAGGAAGGTAAAAAACAGGTGATTAAAACATGGAGCAGAAGATCGATGATCATCCCCGAAATGCTCAACCACACCATAGCGGTTCACAACGGAAAAAAGTTTGTTCCCGTTTTTATAACAGAAAATATGATAGGGCATAGACTTGGGGAATTTGCTCCAACAAGGACTTTCAAAGGACATACAGGGGCAAGGAAAGAGACAACGACACCAGCCCCAGGGCCTGCGCCAGCACCTGCTGCACCAGCTGCAACCGCTAAAAAGTAGGAGGCAAGATGATTTACAAAGCTAAAACAAAATATGTTTCATCCTCCCCTCAAAAGGTAAGGCTCATTTCAGATTTGATTAAAGGAAAAAATGTCAACGAAGCGATCGGTATTTTACGGTTCACGAAGAAAAAGGCTGCAAGAACGCTTGAATCTTTGCTTCACGATGCGATAGCAAATGCTCAAAGTGATCTAAAATCCCATGTTGATGTTGATAATTTAAAAGTGAAAGATGTGGTTGTGGATATGGCATCACTGAGAACAAGAAAGAGAATGATGCCAGCCTCGTTAGGAAGAGCCTTCAGGTTTGTAAAAAGACAGAGCCACATTACCATCGCCCTTGAAGAGGAACAAAAAATCAGGAGTAGACAATGACAACGATCAGTAAAATTTTAGGAGGTGTAATTTGGGTCAAAAAGTTCATCCTGTAGGTTTTAGACTTGGATTTAACAAGGAGTGGGAATCCAGATGGTTTTCAAGGAAAAATTATAAGGAATTTCTCCACGAGGACCTTAAACTGAGAAATGAGTTGAGAAATAAATTTCAACACGCGGGTGTCTCAAGAATAGAACTTGAAAGGGCTGGGAAAAAACTCACCGTTACGCTTTTTACCAGCAGGCCTGGCATAATAATTGGAAGAAAAGGAGCAGAGATTGATAAACTGAAGGAAGAACTTCAAAAAAAGACAGCAAGAGAAGTTTATGTCAAAATAGAAGAAGTTCACCGCCCGGAAATAGACGCACAACTCGTTTCTGATGGTATATCAATGCAACTTCAGAAAAGGGTCTCTTTTAGAAGGGCGATGAAAAGAGCGATGGAAGTTTCTAAAAAAGCTGGTGCACTTGGAATCAAAATAAGAATTTCTGGCAGATTGAACGGCGCTGAAATAGCAAGGTCTGAATGGTATCTTGATGGAAGACTTCCTTTGCAAACTTTAAGAAGTGATATTGACTATGGCTTTTCAGAATCTCATACAACATACGGAATCATCGGGATAAAAGTGTGGATTTTTAAGGGCGAAAAGTTAAGTAAGCAGTAAGGAGAATCGCTATGTTAATGCCAAAAAAGGTTAAATATAGAAAACAACAGAGAGGCAGGATGAAGGGAATTGCCACGCGTGGTCAGTTTATAAGTTTTGGTGACTACGGCTTGATGGCACTTGAGCCTGCATGGATAACGAGTAGACAGATAGAGGCGGGGCGTATAGCCATAAACAGATTCATCAAAAGAAATGGAAAATTGTGGATAAGAATATTCCCCGATAAGCCCTACACAAAGAAACCCCTTGAGACCAGAATGGGTAAAGGTAAGGGAAATGTTGAGGGCTGGGTTGCTGTCGTGAAACCGGGAAGAATAATGTTTGAACTTGAGGGTGTAACCCCGGAGACGGCAGAAGAAGCATTCCTTCTTGCAGCTCACAAATTGCCCATAAAGACAAAAATCGTAACGAGAAAAGAGCAGGAGTTACTGCAATGATTAAACTTGATGATTTAAAAGAGAGTAAGAAAATAAGAGAAATTCCTCTTGAGCAGTTAAAGCACGAAGAGAAAGATTTGAAAGACCAACTTTTGAAGTTGAGGTTTCAACTTGTTGCAGGACAAATGACAAACCATAACATCATCAGATCCTACAAAAAGGGTCTTGCAAGGGTGAAAACCATAATCGCAGAAAAAGAAAGAGGAATCACTAAGGAGTAATTAGATGGCGGAAGTTAAAGTTTCAAGAAGGCAGACCAAAATTGGCTATGTTGTTTCTGACAGGATGGATAAGACCGTTGTGGTTGCAGTAAAAAGAAGGTTGTTCCACCCTACTTATGGCAAAGTTTTAAGCAAGACTTCAAAGTTCAAAGCTCATGATGAGAAAAATGAGTGTAAAGTGGGAGACAAAGTCAAAATTATGGAAACCAAACCTTTAAGCAGGTCCAAAAGGTGGACAATAAAAGAAATTATTGAAAAGGCGAAATAGTCCTTGAGGTCTGAGGAGGCTTAAAAATGATACAGATGAGAACTATTCTTACGGTGGCAGACAATTCAGGAGCGAAAAAAGTTGCCTGCATCAGGCTTAAAGGCGGAACTACTGCAAAAAAATATGCAGGGCTTGGTGATGTTGTAACCTGTTCGGTGAAAGAGGCAATTCCAAATAGCAATACAAAGAAGGGAAAGGTTGTAAAGGCTGTGATTGTCAGGGTAAGAAAAGAAACGAGGAGAAGGGATGGCTCTTACATCAGATTTGACGATAACGCCGCAGTTTTAATTGACGACAAAGGGGAACCCATAGGAACCAGAGTCTTTGGTCCTGTGGCAAGAGAACTCAGAGAGAAAAAATTTATGAAAATAATTTCCCTTGCTCCAGAAGTTATTTAGGAGGATACAATGGCATTAGGAATTAGAAAAAACGACACAGTAACAATAATTTCAGGAAGAGACAAAGGAAAAAGGGGAAGAGTTCTCATCGTGGATAAAATAAAGGGAACAATCGTTGTAGAAAACTGCAACTTTGTTAAACGGCATACAAGGGCTATTCCTCAGAAGAACATAAAAGGTGGAATACTTGAGAAAGAAGCGCCAATGCCAATTAGTAAAGTAAAACTTTTCTGCCCCGAATGCCAGAATCCAACATCGGTAAAGGCAAAATTCGAGGAAGGGAAGAAATTCAGGAGTTGTAAGAAATGTGGCACAATTTTAACGGCTAAGGGAGCATAAAAATGGCTACTAAGAAATATGTTCCAAGAATGTATGAATTTTACAAAAATGAAGTGGTTGAGGATTTAAAAAAGGAGTTTGGTTATAAAAATCCAATGCAGGTCCCAAAAATTGAAAAAATAGCAATAAACATCGGTGTTGGTGAAGCAAAAAGCGACATAAAAATTCTTGATGAAGCGGTTGCTACCCTTACCGCTCTTTCTGGCCAGAAGGCAGCAATTAGAAGGGCAAAAAAGGCAATAAGCAACTTTAAACTAAGAAAAGGTCTTCCAATTGGGGCAATGGTTACTTTAAGGGGAGCAAGGATGTATGATTTTCTTGATAGGTTTATCTCTCTTGCAATTCCCAGGATGAGAGATTTTAGAGGACTTCCCGATAGAGCCTTTGATGGGAGAGGAAATTACACTGTTGGGGTTAAAGACCAGTTGATTTTCCCGGAAGTTGACTACAATAAAGTTACAAGAGCAATGGGAATGAACATCACAATCTGCACTTCAGCAAAGAATGATTTAGAGGCAAAAGCCCTTTTAAAAGGCTTTGGAATGCCTTTTAGAAAATAAAGGAGAGTAAATGGCTAGCGTTAAAATGTTTGCTAAAATGGTAAAAGAACCAAAATACCAGATCCGTTACCGTAACAGATGTAGAAGATGTGGTAGGCCAAGAGGGTATTACAGAAAATTTGCCTTGTGTAGAATATGTTTAAGACAACTTGCACTTGAAGGCAAGTTGCCGGGCGTAACTAAATCTTCGTGGTAGATGGAGGAGTTTTAAAATGATGACAGACCCGATTGCGGATATGTTGACAAGAATTAGAAATGGTCTTGAGGCAAGGAAAACGAGTGTAGATATCCCTTCATCAAGAATAAAGATTGAGATATGCAAGATTTTGAAGGAAGAGGGATACATACTCAATTTCAAAGAAACGGATGATGGGAAACAGGGAATTTTGACAGTTGATTTAAAATACACAGAAGATGGAAAACCCTGCATTGATGGTATTATAAGGATTTCTAAACCAGGAAGAAGAGTATATTCTCAAAAAAACGATATTGAACCTGTCCTTAATGGATTAGGAATTAACATTTTATCTACGAACAAAGGTGTTCTCACCGACAGACAATCAAAAGAAGAAAATGTCGGGGGAGAAGTCCTTTTAAAGGTTTGGTAAGGAGAATAAGATGTCAAGAGTAGGGAAAAATCCGATAGCCTTATCAGAAAAAGTTAAAGTCAATCTCACCGCTGAAAGAGCCGAGGTGAGTGGCCCTTTAGGAAATGTAAAAATAAACATTCCAAAAGGGATAAAGGTAAAAAATGAGGACAAAAAAATCATCGTTGAAAGAAGTGATGATTCTCAACAACAAAGAGCACTTCACGGACTTACGAGGCAACTAATCTTCAATGCTGTCTCTGGAGTAGAAAAGGGATACAAAAAGGAACTTGACATTGTTGGAGTAGGGTATAAGGCAGCTGTGGAAGGAAAAAAAGTTGTTTTCACGATAGGTTACTCTCATCCAATAGAACTTCCTATTCCAGATGGAATGAAAATCAATGTTGAAAAAGGAACTCACATTACAGTTGAGGGTGCTGACAAGGAAATGGTTGGACACATTTCATCTTTGATACGACACTTCAAAAAGCCAGATCCCTATAAAGGAAAGGGTATAATGTTCACGGGAGAAAGATTAATCCGTAAGGCTGGAAAACAGGCTAAGTAAGGGAGAAAGATATGTCAAATCACGGACATTTTAGCGCGAATGAGAGAAGATTGTGGAGAAAGATACGGATAAGAAAGAGACTTTTCGGAACATCAGAAAAGCCACGACTCTCTATTTTTAAAAGCAATAAATTTCTTTACCTTCAGGCAATAGATGACATTGAAGGAAAGACGCTTGTTTCTGCCTCTTCAACGGAAGAGGAGTTTAACAAAGAAAAGAGTAAGTCAAAGAAAAACCTTAAAATAGCAGAAAAATTGGGACAGGTCGTTGCTGAAAGGTTAAAAGAAAAAGGGATTCAAAGCGTCGTTTTTGATAGAAGTGGATATCGTTATCATGGAAAGATAAAGGCGGTTGCGGAAAGTGTCCGCAAATCAGGTCTTCTAAAGTAAGAGGGTAATGTGATGATGCAAAATGTAGAAGAACAAGAGTTTGAAATTCAAGAACAGATAGTTTCGGTTAGAAGGGTTACCAAAGTAGTAAAAGGTGGAAAGAATTTCTCCTTTTCCGCTCTCGTAGTTGCAGGAGATGGGCACGGCAGAGTAGGCTACGGGCTTGGAAAGGCAAGGGAAGTTCCGCTTGCGGCTGCAAAGGCTTCGGAAAAGGCAAAGAAAAATCTTGTGTCGGTATCCCTTTTTGAGACGACAATACCGCACCCGATAATTGGCCATTTTGGTTCAGCAAAGGTTGTTTTAAGACCCGCATCAAAGGGAACAGGTGTAATAGCCGGTGGAGCCGTAAGAGCGGTAATGGAAGCGTGTGGAGTAAGAGACATACTTACAAAAATTCTTGGAACAAACAATCCTCAAAATGTTGTTAAAGCAACGCTCAACGGTCTCAAAAAACTTCAAAATACTGAAAATATAGCAGGCAAAAGAGGAAAGGCAGTTGAAGAAATAGCGAGGTAAAGATGACTCAAAGGAAAAAGACAAAAGAAGA
This sequence comes from Candidatus Aminicenantes bacterium UBA4820, assembly GCA_002402325.1. Classification (GTDB taxonomy): domain Bacteria; phylum Acidobacteriota; class UBA4820; order UBA4820; family UBA4820; genus UBA4820. The sequence continues at coordinate 9,638 of DHFQ01000071.1, read as the reverse complement.
AAAGAAACTCGTTGTAACCCTTATAAAAAGACCATCAACAGAAAAGTTGAGACAAATAACATTCAGTATGGGATTAAGAAAAATGAATGACAAAAAAACCTATCCCGATAGGCCTGAAATAAGGGGAATGATTTTTAAAGTAAAACACCTTTTGAATGTTGAAGAAATTGGAGAGTAAGATGATTTTGAGCGAAATTAGACCCTCTAAAGGTTCAATTAAAAAACCAAAAAGAATAGGAAGAGGACCGGGATCAGGTCATGGGAAAACATCCGGAAGAGGAATGAATGGACAGGGATCAAGGTCAGGTTTTAGTCTACCACCTGGATTTGAAGGCGGACAGATGCCCCTCCAGAGAAGGCTTCCCAAAAGGGGATTTACAAACATCTTTAAAAGAGAATGGCAAATAGTCAACCTCTCTAACCTTGACAAAATTTTTGAATCAGGCGCTATTATTGACAAGAAAGCGTTAAAAGAGGTGAACCTTATTAAAGATATTGAAAAGCCAGTTAAAATTTTGAGCAAAGGGGAAACAAAAAAAGCATTTACTGTAAAAGTTGAAGGCTTTTCAAAATCTGCAATGAATGCAATTACTGCTTCCGGTGGCAAAGTAGAGAAAATATAAGGAGATGGAGAAGTGATAGAGGCTTTTCAAAACATATTTAAAATTCCGGATTTAAGAAAAAGGGTGATTTTTACTTTTCTTTTACTTGGCGTCTACAGGATTGGAGCGCAAATTCCAACACCGGGGATAAATGCCTTTGCCCTTCAAGAATTTTTTAAGCAGTATGCTTCTGGAATACTTGGTTTCTGGAACATATTTTCTGGTGGAGCCTTTGCAAAGTGCACAATATTTGCCCTCGGTATTATGCCCTACATAACAGCACAGATCATTTTCTCACTTCTTGTTGTTGTTTGGCCCTATCTCGCAAAACTTCAAAAAGAGGGTGGCGCTGAAGGAAGAAAGAAAATAAATCAATACACAAGGTATGCAACTATTTTCATCTGTATCGTTCAGTCGCTCGGAATTTCAATGTGGGTCAAAAATCTTGTTAGTCCCGGAGGAATAAGGGTTGTCGAAAATCCAAATATTTTCTATCACATCTCAGTTGTAATTATCTTAACCGCCGGGGCAACATTTATTATGTGGCTTGGCGAACAGATTACGGCAAGAGGAGTTGGGAATGGTATCTCTTTGATGATATTTGCAGGAATTGTGGTTGGATTAATACCGGCGATCATCAAAACCTTTGAACAATGGAGCCAGGGCAACATTTCAATTCTTGCAATTGCACTCCTTTTGATCTTTATGATAGCAGTTGTTGCTTTCATAGTTTATTTTGAAAGGGCTCAAAGGAGAATCCCCGTTCAATATGCAAAAAGAATGGTTGGAAACAAAATGATGGGTGGACAATCTGTCTATTTTCCGTTAAAGCTCAACCCTGTTGGAGTCATTTCAATCATATTTGCGGTCTCTCTACTCGGGCTTCCGGCAACTTTTCTAAGTTTGCCATATTTTGATAAATTCCAGTTTTTTAGAACCTTGTCAGAATATCTTGGGTACGGAACTCTGACATATCTATTTCTTTATGCAGTTTTAATCGTCGTGTTCACCTATTTTTATATGTCAATAGTTTTCAACCCTGATGAACTTGCTGATAATTTAAAGAAATATGGGGGATTTATCCCCGGCATAAGACCGGGCAAAAGCACAGCAGAATATCTTTATAGAACTCTAACCCACTTGATTTTTGCAGGATGTCTCTATTTGATAATTGTCGCGCTACTACCTATTTTGTTAATAAACGGTTTTCCGCTTCATCACCTCTGGGGGGTAGGAAGTTATATAGAATCAACCTTTAGAACAATGAGGCTTGATTGGATTTTAAATGGATTTAAAGTTGAATTTTATTTTGGTGGAACATCACTTTTAATTGTTGTTGGTGTTGCAATGGATACAATTCAACAGGTTGAATCACAGTTAATTATGCGCCACTATGAAGGGTTCTCAAAGAGGACAAGAATCAGGGGAAGGAGAGGCTGATGAGGTTTCTTGTTCTTCTTGGACCACCTGGAGCAGGAAAGGGAACGCAGGCAAAGATGCTATCTGAGAAGTTTGCAATTCCTCATATATCTACCGGTGATATTTTAAGAGAGGCAGTGAGAAAAGAATCTCCTCTTGGAAAAGAGGTAAAGGATGTTATAAAGAGGGGTGAGCTGGTTTCGGATGACCTCCTTGAAAAAATTATTGAGGAGAGATTGTCTCAAAAAGATTGCAGAGATGGCTTTCTTCTGGATGGGTATCCAAGAAACTTGAATCAGGCAAAAACCCTCGAAAGAATTCTTGAGAAGAAAGATATTTTGGACAAATTGGTTTCTCTTAATATAGAAGTTCCCGATGGTGAAATCGTAAAAAGACTTTCTCAAAGGAGGTCGTGTCCACAATGTGGGATGGTTTATAATCTTTTGACAAATCCTCCAAAAAATGATTCACAGTGCGATAATTGTAAAACAAATCTTATTCAAAGAGAAGATGACAGGGAAGAGACGATAAAGGAGAGACTTAATGTCTATCATAAAACTACATCTCCCGTCATTGATTTTTATAAAAATAAGGGCAATTTAATAAATGTTGATGGCACAAAGAATCCTTCTGAAGTTTTGAGAATGATCGAGGAGAAATTGAATTGATTTATCTTAAAACTAAAGACGAAATCAACATTATGAATAAAGCCAACGAAATAGTCTTAAAGATTCTTGATGAAGTGGAATCTAATTTGAAAGAGGGTATAACGACTAAAGAACTTGATACGATAGCGGAAAATGTTACTGAAAAAGAGGGTGCGGTTCCTGCCTTTAAGAATTATTATGGTTATCCCGCCTCCCTGTGCATCTCAATCAACGATGGAGTTGTTCACGGAATTCCTTCGGATAAAGTGATGGTAAAAGAGGGCGATGTGGTCTCACTTGATTTTGGGGTTCAATTTAAAGGTTATTATGGTGATGCTGCAAGGACCTGCATTGTTGGAAAGGGTAGAGAAATAGACCTAAGGCTCATAAATGTTACGAAAGAGTCTTTATACATAGGAATTGATAGAGCGCAGGCAGGATTAAAAATTTCAGACATTTCAAAAGCGATAGAGAGTTATGTCGTTTCAAATGGATTTTCTGTTGTAAAAGATTATGTTGGACATGGCATAGGAAGAAGCCTTCACGAAGAACCACAGGTGCCAAATTACTATTTGAGAGGAAACGATTACATCCTGAAGTTGGGAATGGTTATCGCTATAGAACCTATGGTGAATGAAGGAACAAGTGATGTGATTGTAGAAAAGGATGGGTGGACGGTAAGAACAAAAGATGGAAAGAATTCTGCCCATTTTGAATATAGCGTTGCAATTGCGGAAGACGGACCAATAATCCTTGGAGTAGCAGAAATATGAGTAAAGACGATGTCATTCAGATGAAAGCGGTTGTCAAAGAGGCACTTCCAAATGCTATGTTCAGGGTTGAACTTGAAAATGGGCATAGGGTCCTTGCCCACATTTCTGGAAAAATGAGGAAAAATTACATCAGGATACTTCCTGGAGATCAAATTCTGGTTGAGCTTTCACCTTATGATTTGAATAGGGGAAGAATTGTTTATAGGTTTAAAAATTAGGGGAGTTTAATATGAAAGTAAGAGCATCGGTTAAGAAAATTTGTCCAAAGTGCAAAGTTATTAAAAGAAAAGGTGTCGTAAGAGTCATCTGTCAAAATCCCAAACACAAACAGAGACAGGGATAGGGAGGTTTAAAGTGGCGAGAATTTCAGGAGTTGATCTACCACTAAACAAAAGAGTTGAAATAGGGTTGACTTACATCTTCGGCATTGGCAGGGCAAGGTCCAATCAAATTTTGAAAGCTGCTGAAGTTGACCCAAACATCAGGGTAAAGGATTTAACGGAAGAACAGGTAAGCAGGATTAGAAAGGTAATACAGGAAACGGGTGAGGTTGAAGGAGATTTAAGAAAGAAAATCCAGATGGATATACGACGCCTCATTGAAATTCAAGCCTACAGAGGGTTGAGGCACAGGGCGGGTCTACCCGTTAGAGGACAAAGAACCCATACCAATGCAAGAACCCACAAAGGTCCAAGAAGGGCTATTGCAGGGAAGAAAAAAGTTACAAAGTAATTTAAAAAGGAGTTGATATGGCGGTAACTACTACCAAAAAGAAGACGATTAAAAAAGAAAAACACAACATTCCTCACGGCAGATTTTACATTTATGCCTCTTTCAACAACACCATTGTAACAGTAACTGATGCTGAGGGAGGAACTATCTGCTGGGCAAGTTCTGGCAATTCTGGTTTCAAAGGGACAAGAAAAGGGACTCCCTTTGCAGCACAGGTGGCAGCAAAAAATGCTGCGGATAAAGCAATAGAAAATGGAATGAGAGAGGCTGATATTTATATTCAGGGTCCAGGAAGTGGTAGAGAATCGGCAATTAGAGCGATTCAAGCTTCAGGAATAAGAATAAAATCTTTAAGGGACATAACACCAATTCCTCACAACGGTTGTCGTCCCCCAAAAAGAAGAAGAGTTTAAAGGAGGTTTCAATTGGCGAGATATCATCAATCAGTTTGTCGTTTGTGCAGGCGGGAAGGCGAAAAACTATTCCTTAAAGGAGATAGGTGCTTCAAAGAAAAATGTGCACTTGAAAAAAGAAATGTTCCACCGGGTCAGCACGGAAAAAGAAGAGGAAAGTTGGTAGGCTATGGGGCGCAGTTGAGAGAAAAGCAAAAAGTTAAAAGAATTTACGGCGTGCTTGAAAAACAATTCAGAAACTACTTTCAAAAAGCCTCTTTAAAAAAGGGTATCACCGGTGAAATTCTTCTTAGTTTCCTTGAGAAAAGGATTGACAATGTTGTCTATAGACTTGGATTTGCAACCTCAAGACCTCAGGCAAGACAACTTGTAACACACGGGCATATTCTTGTCAACGGCAAAAAGGTTGATGTGCCCAACTTTCAAGTCAAAGCAGACGATGAAATCTCCGTTTCTTTGAAAACGACAAAGAATGTATTTGTAGAACAAGCTGTTGAATCGGCGAAGGGAAGAGGCATACCGGAATGGTTGGAACTTGACAGAGATAATTTCAAAGGGAAAGTTTTAAGGGAGCCGAGAAGAAGCGATATTCTTTACCCGATAAATGAACAACTTATCGTCGAACTTTACTCAAAGTAATTGAAATTTTTAAGGAAAGGGATTGTAAAATGCAGTTATTTATAAAGCCTGAAGCAGTTGAATGTAACATAGACACCCTTACAGAAACTTATGGTGAATTTATTTTAGAACCTCTTGAAAGAGGATGGGGAACGACCATAGGTAATGCCTTAAGAAGAGTTCTTCTATCATCAATAGAGGGTAGTGCGATTACCGCAGTTCAGATTGATAAAGTTCTACACGAATTTACATCAATTCAAGGAGTAAAGGAAGATGTTGCTGATATTATTTTAAATCTTAAATGCGTTAGTCTAATAAGTTATAGCGATGAGCCTCTCATAGCAAAAATCAAAGTGAAAGGACCAGCTACCGTTACAGCAAAAAATATAGAGCATGATGACAGGATACGGGTAATAAGCAAAGATCAGTACATTGCCACGGTCAATGAAGAGGGAACTCTCAATATGCAGTTAATTATAGAGAAAGGGCGTGGTTATGTACCATCAGAGCTTAACAAAACTGATGATCCACTTTTTGTTCCAATTGATTCAATTTTTAATCCCGTTAAAAAGGTCAACTTTGAAGTAACACAAACAAGAGTCAAAGAATCCACTGATTATGAAAAATTAAAACTTGAGATCTGGACTAATGGCACAATGCTTCCTCAAAAGGCTCTGGAAAGGTCATCCGCCCTACTTATGGAACACCTAAAGTTGTTTGAAAATATTGACAATGAATCGACTAAAATTCAAGAGGTAAAAAAAGCACCTAAAGGGAAGAAAGAAAAAGTTGACATTGAAAAAATCCTCTCTCAAAAAATTGTGGATCAACAGTTAAGCAAAAGAGTCCTGAATGCGCTTGAATCTCTTGAAGTAAAAACTATTAAAGACCTTGTAAAAATGACAGAAGAGGATATCCTTAAAGGAAGAAATATTGGACAGAAAGCGATTTCTGAAATAAATGAATTCCTTGAAGGATTGAACCTTTCTTTAGGAATGAAAGTTTAAGGAGTGAGAGATGAGACACAATATTGACCACAGGAAACTTGGAAGAACGACAGAGCACAGAACTGCTATGTTGAGAAATCAGGCTATAAGTCTTATAAAAAATGACAGAATCAAGACTACACTCCCAAAGGCAAAAGAGTTAAAAAGATTTGTTGAAAAACTTATCACTCTTGCTAAAAGAGACACACTTCAGGCAAGAAGATTGGCTGCAAGGGACATTCAAGACTTTGAAGCATTGAAAAAACTTTTTGGAACAGTTGCTCCCCTCAATTCTCAAAGGCAGGGTGGATACACAAAAATAGTTCGCTACGGCTTCAGAATTGGAGATGGGGCTGAAGAGGCAATAATTGAGCTTGTTGGAAGAGAAAAGAAATTTGAAGATAAGACAAAAAAGAAGGCAAAAAAGGCTGAAAAGGCTGTAGAGAAAAAGGAAGAAGAAACAACTGAAAAGGTGAGTAAAGAGGCAGAAGCAAAAGAAACTCCTGCGCCTGTTGAGCCAGAAACCAAAGGAGAGGAGAATCCTCCTATGGCAGAAGAAGAAAAAGTAGATGAACCAAAAAAAGAGGGAGAAGAGTAAAACACTTTTTGAAGAGATGACACTTTCAGAAAACAAAGGGCCTGCTCCTCTTGCAGAGAGGGTCAGGCCTTTTAATTTAGATGAACTTGTTGGGCTTCAATCGGTAGTTGGAGAAGATACCCCCTTTGGGGCTCAAATTAAAACAGACACTTTAAAATCTACTATTTTATGGGGTGGTGCCGGTTCTGGCAAAACAACAATAGCAAGAATAATTTCAGGAAAAACTTCTCTTCCCTTTGAATCACTTTCCGCTGTCCTCTCCTCAATAAAAGAAGTAAAGGAGTTGATGGAAAGTTCAAGAGAAATCTGGCAGAAAGAAAAAAGAAGCACAATTCTTTTCATTGATGAGATTCATCGCTACAACAGGGCTCAACAGGATGCTTTTTTGCCCTACCTTGAGGAAGGCTCGGTTATCCTTCTTGGCACCACGACGGAAAATCCATCCTTCCATTTAACTGAGGCGCTATTAAGCAGGTGTCAGGTCGTAGTCTTACCTCCTCTTTCAAAGCAAGCAATCTTTACCATTTTACAAAATGCAATCCAAAAGGATAAAAAGATAAAAGAGATTGCGGAAAAAAAGGTTACAGATGAAATTTTGATGACCTTTGCAGAACTTTCATCCTCAGATGCAAGATTTGCCTTAAATTCGCTTGAAGCCTTTGTTCTTTATTATCCTGAAAACGGTTCAAAAGACTCAAATTCAATTTTTAAATGGCTCTCAAAAAGCAAAGTTGTCTACGATAAAAGCGGTGAGGAGCACTACAATTTGATAAGTGCCCTTCATAAGTCGATAAGGAATTCAGACCCCGATGCTTCTTTATACTATCTTTACAGAATGCTTGAAGGCGGAGAAGACCCTCTCTACATAGCAAGAAGGCTTGTCAGAGTTGCAATAGAGGATGTTGGAAATGCAGACCCCTCCGCGATAAGAGTTGCCTTATCAGCAAAAGAAGCAGTTGATTTTCTTGGTATGCCTGAATGCGACCTTGCACTTGCTCAAGCGGTTGTCTATCTTTGTGCCTCACCAAAATCAAACACTCTTTATATGGCAGCATCAGCGGTTAAAGAGGATTTAAGAAAAGGTAAAAGATACCCCGTTCCGCTTCATTTGAGAAATGCACCGACTTCTCTAATGGATGAACTTGGCTACGGCAAAGGATACATCTATGCTCACGATGAAGAGAAAGGCGTTGCGGATATGGAGTGCCTTCCTCCGGAACTCAAAGGGAGGAAATACTACCACCCCAAAGAGACCGGCTATGAAAAGAAAATAAAAGAGTGGCTTGAAATGTGGGAAAAAAGAAAAAAAGGAAAATAAAATTTTGTCTTTATTCTTAATTTGGTTTAAAATATAAAATAAAATTTAAAGGGGGTTTTATGGAGATAAATACGCTTTTGCAAAAGTTCGAAGAAGAAAAGATCACTTCAATTGATTTAAAATTTGTTGATTTAAACGGCGAGTTAAGGAAGGTTACCATCTCAAAAGATATTTTTAATGAGAAAATAGTAGAAAAAGGAGTCGGTTTTGACGGCTCATCTGTTACTGGTTTTAGAAAAGTCTCAGCGGGTGATCTGGTTTTGATCCCCGATCTTGAAAGCTTTTACATCGAGCCTTTTTCTGAAACAAAGGTGGCATCATTTTTTTGTTTCATCAAAGAGGCTGATACAAGAGAACAGTTTCCTGATGACCCAAGATACCTCGCAAAAAAGGTTTCAAAAGTGCTTATCAAATCAAAGGTTGCCGATGAAATTTTGTTCGCTCCGGAGTTTGAGTTTTACATTTTTTCAAAGGCTGAATACGACATCAAAGATAACTATTCCTTCTTTTTTGTTGATACTGAAGAGGGTTACTGGAACAGCGGAGAAATTGAAGAGGGCGCCTATCTTCCAATTGAGCAGGGTAAAGGTTATCATAAGGCACTTCCTCTCGATAGATATTTTGATTTGAGAGAAGAAATTGTCTCAATGATGAGAACTCTCGACATTCAATTCAAGTACCACCACCACGAAGTTGGGTCTCCTTCACAACACGAGATTGAAGTCCCACTTACAGAGATGTTCAAATCTGCGGAAAACAGTGTTTTAATAAAGTATATTGTCAAAAATGTTGCAAGAAAATATAACCTCCTCGCTACATTTATGCCTAAACCTCTTCCATCTGATTCTGGCTCCGGCTTGCATTGCCACATTCAACTCAAGAAAAATGGAAGGAATGTTCTTTACAACAAAAGGAATTATGGAAACTTATCCGAAGTTGCACTCAATTTTATAGGTGGAATTTTGCATCACGGAAGGTCTCTTTGCGCTTTTACAAACCCTTCAGTCAACTCTTTTAAAAGGCTTGTGCCTGGATTTGAAGCACCCACAAAACTTTTCTTCTCAATTGGCAACCGTTCCGCAGCGATAAGAATTCCAAAATACGCCAATTCTGAAGATGACTTAAGGTTTGAATTCAGAACCCCCGACGGAACCTGCAACCCATTTTTTGCCTTCCCCGCAATAGTTATGGCTGGTTTTGATGGAATTAAAAAAAAGATTAACCCCACTAAAATGGGTTATGGTCCTTTCAATATGAATGTCTTTGACCTCAAAGAAAAAGAGAGAAATAAGATAAAATCAATCCCTGAAAGTTTTGAGGAAGCCCTCAATTGTCTTGAATCAGACAACAAATATCTCGTAGAAGATGGCGTTTTTTCGGAACACCTCGTTGATGCCTACATCACAACAAAGAGAAGAGAAATTGAATCCTTCAAAAAGTCTATTGATCCTCTTGAATTCAGGCTCTATTTTAATTGCTGAGCGATAGTTCTTTTTGTTGTTGCCTTCCATTCCGTCAGCGCAACATAAATA
>DHFQ01000056.1:23518-38315 GCA_002402325.1 Candidatus Aminicenantes bacterium UBA4820 | reverse complement strand
CAAGTTATGCTTTAGTTCCAGTATTGGGGATATAATAAACACCGGCGGCAACTTCGCCGCAAAGGAGATTACTTACCTCTTGACAACGACCGGCTAATGAGTGACCACAATTGCTGAATGTGAATACATCTTGTCTACAAGGAATTTATAGTTTTGAAGAATTACTTTTCTTTTTAATTTTAATGTGGGTGTAATTTCTCCCTTTTCAATGGTTAACTCTTCAGGGAGTATGGCAAAAGTTCTCAACCTTTCAAACCTTGAAAGGTGAACATTTGCCTTTTTTAACACATCTTTAAAAAGATTGTTAATTTGCTGATTCTCTATCAAATCTTGCACCAGGTTAAAATTTATTTTTTTTCTCTCCGCATAGGCGATTACATTATCCCAATTCGGATAAATCAAAGCACCCGGATAGGGTTTATTATCTCCAACAACCACCGCTTGTGCAACATATTCATTTTGAAGAAGTTGTGATTCAATTATTTGAGGGGCAATGTTTTTTCCTTGAGAAGTTACAATTATTTCTTTCTTCCTATCGGTAATGAAAAGTCTGCCTTTGTTATCAAGATGACCAATATCTCCTGTCTTGAAGAATCCATCTTCCGTAAAACTCTCTTTCGTATCTTCTTCATTTTTGAAATAGCCTTTCATAACATTAGGACCCTTTGCGAGGATTTCCCCATCTTCTGCAATCTTGATTTCAACATTTGAAAGCGGTTTTCCAACTGAACCAAAGTGTATTTTTTCATCGTCGGCTGTGAGTATTGGCGATGTTTCTGTCAAGCCATAACCCTGGATTATTTTTATTCCCACTCCATAGAAAAAGGCTTGAAGGTCAACATTTAATGGAGCACCACCTGATGCAAAGAATCTTATTCTTCCCCCAAACATTTTCCTTATCCTTCTATAAAAGGTCAAATCAAAAAAGAATTTCATCACCAAAATAAAAACATTTATCTTTTTGTCCATAGTCTTTGATTTAGCCCATTTTTTTGCCACTTTCATACCATAATGAATAAAATTCCTTTTAAGGTAAAAGGACGAAGAAGCGTTTTCTATAATTTTTACATAAACTTTTTCAAAAAAACGAGGGACAGAGCAAATTATGGTTGGTTTGACATCTTGCATATTTGAAATCAACTTATCAATGCTCTCTGCATAAGATATTTTCAATTCTCCCCACATATAGGCATAATTTGTAAGCCTCTCAAAAGAGTGGGCAAGAGGTAGAAATACCATAGCACAATCATCATCACTAAGTTCAAATCTTTCTAAAACGGCACCCGCATTTGAAACAAAATTCTTGTGCGATAGAATCACACCTTTAATCTCACCGGTTGTTCCTGATGTGTATATTATCGAAGCGATATCTTCCTCATCAATCTTTGCATTCAACATATCCACTTTTGATGACATTGAAATCTCTTCACCCAGTTTTAATGCTTCATCAAAGTACAACAAGCCCTCTCTACGCAAATTTGACTTATGTTCCATAACTACGACTTCATTTAAATTGCCGACAAATTTCTCTCCATCTGAAAGTTTATCAGCGATTAGCGGCGAAGAAACTATTGCACATTTTGCCTCAGAATGCACCGCAATAAATGCAGTATCTTTTGCATTCAGGGTTGAATAAACGGGTACAACCACTGCACCGATTGAAAGTATCGCATAATCTGATAGATGCCATTCCGTCCTATCGTTGGCAACAAGGAGAACTTTGTCCCCCTTTTCAACTCCTTGAGACTTTAAAAATGAGGAAAGATTCCTTCCCAACTTTTGAAATTGCCTGCCTGAAATTCCCTGCCATTTTCTGCCATCAAAACCGATGAAGGTTTCAGTTTCCCTATATTTTTCAATATATTTTTCGTAAATATCAACTAAGTTCTTTATTTCCAAAGGATACCTCAAAAAATTATTGTTTCAACTCTAAAGAAAAGTTGGAGTTTTCAGCCTCATCAATTTCTCTCAAGAATTTCGCAAACTCATTGTACTCTTCTGGCTCAATAATCTGGTTGCCAAGATAGAGATTTCTTTTGACAATGATGGTATTCCTTTTTTCTTTAATTTCAAGTGAATAATCCCCAAATTTTGAGGTAAGTTTTTTCTTCTTTGTATAAAATGCGGAAATCTTCCCTTCAGGAAAAGTAAAGATAAATTCTTGATTCATTATTATTGGAGAGGAGATTTCAATAGGGAGTTTTCTTTCCTTAAGCCCTGAAAGGTTTTTGGCAAGTTCAAATTTATCAAAGAGTTGTTGTGCCTTAAGATTGTTGCCCTCTTTTACTGCATAAGATGAAATTGATATTGATGCCTTTAAAATAAGTGGCTTCTTTATCTCTTCAAGATTGACAAAGTCGTAATTATCAATTTCTGCGTTTCCAAACTGTTGAGAAAACGCCATCTGTAAAACTTCCTGCCATCTACTTTTTTCAAGTTTTTTTAATAGACTCCTTAATTGCGAACTCTGGTCAGGATCAAGAGATTCCTCAATATCAACCTTCAGATTGCCATCTTTATCAAGATTTCTTACCTCTTTTTGAAGCGAAGATTTCCACAAAGAAAGGTCTGAGGGGATTGTTTCAGTCTTAAAACTATCGTTTGATAAGTTTATAGCCTCCGCACCCTGTAAAAACCACGGCAAGATTGTTATATCTCTGTATGCCTCTTCAAGGTAGATGTAGAACGGTTTTGCAACTTTTATTTTTAGTATTGGAATCGTGTATTTGCCTTGTGTTGGAAGTCGATTTTTATCAAATTTAGTTTCAGGGCTTTGAGCAAATATTACATCAAAGTCAATTTTAGCGCTTTTTAGAAGTGATAGTGTAAGTTGAAATCTGTTTCCCTGTTTCATAAGTAGTGTTTCAGTTGGGTCACCCCACCTTTCACCTTCTCCACTTATTTCTCCCATAACAAAATCTGTTATCCTTTCAACTTTTGTTTCAACACTGTTTGTTCCTTCTGTAAGTTCCATTGCTTTCTTATCAATCTCTTTACTCGTTGGATAGACACCCACAAACTGGTTTTGCAAATATAAAAAGAGGTCATTCCATGTAATACCTGAAACTGCATCAACAAGGGGAAGATATAGATTTTTAAAAGGTGAAAGGGGCTCAAAGGCAACTCTTGACATTTCATTATAATCGTATTTCTTTACTTTAAGTTTATCTTCCTTATATTCAAGAGGTGGCAAGGGAAGATTTTGTTCATAAAATTGCATATTGAAGTTTTCGGGATATTTTATTGTCCAGGATGTGTGATAAAAAGGCTTCTCAACATCCTGAAAAAGAAAAATATAGGGCGTGTAGTATGAATCATTTTTTATATCGTTTGGAGGATTTAATGAAAAATATTCATATTCAATAATGTCTCCGACTTCAAGCCCAGACATTCCAATCGTCTTTTTATAGGGAACATATTCTGGCTCGACAACTCTTCCATCAGGTTTAATTGTCCTCAAAGAAAGTAGATAATCAGCAGGAAATTGCTGTTCCCCCTCCTTTTCAACTCCGTCTTTATCATAAATTTTTATTATTCCGTGATATCTTTCAATTGATGAACCATCCTTTTGAACAAGGGTAATCTGATGGTCTAAAATATTAGCAGATGACGCCCCTTCAGGCTTATCTTTATAATTATTTACCGCATCATAGTAAGAGATTCTCTCCTTATCAAAGGGAAGTTCCTTTCCCATTAGCCAATTGAGATAATCAACCCCAAAATAGGACGGATTTCTTTCTTTAATTGACCTGAAAACTTCCATAGCCTCATCTTTTTTCCCCAATAAAAATAGAACTTTACCTTTTGAAGAGAGGAAATTATCGGATGTTGGATTTGCATCAACAAGAGTGTCTGCTACTTTCATCGCCTCCTCGTACTTCTCCATTTTAATCAAATAATTTAAAAGAGTCCTTTCATAATAGAGGTCAAAGTTTCCCTGCAAAGAAATTTCCTTAGAGAGATATTCAATCGCTTTTGAATAATCTCCAATTGATGCATAATAGTTTTCAAGTTGAGAATAGACATTCTTCTCCTTTCCCAATTTTTCGAGGCGTGAATAGGCTTTTTCGTAATCACCTTTAGAGGTGTAAAAGTTTATAACTTCATCTTCAATAGAAGATGTTTCAGGAAATATTTCTTCAGCCTTTAAAAGAACCTCTTCCGCTTCTTCATCAAAATTTGATGATTGCAGTTCTATAGCGAGTTGCACAAACCATCTTGAATCTTTTGGAAAGTTTTCGGTTAACTCTTTTAAACCTGATAGAATTTCATCAGTTGTTGAAGATTTAGACTTCAAATATAGCGAAAAATATTTAAGTTCAGGAACAGTAAAGTCATTTTTGAGAAGAAGATCTACGCTTTTTTCCCCCGCTGATAATACATAGCCCTGTGGGAAAAAGGTAGAATTATCAAGGTAGAGATTGTAGTTAAGGACATTCAAAATTGCACTGTCTGAGTGTTCTTGAAGCAAATCATCTAAAACCACCTTTGCCTCTGAAAAATCCCCTATCGCATAAGCATCTAAAAATCTAATAATACGGGAGTTTAAATCAACACCCGATTTAAAAAGGTCTTTTGGCAAAGAAAATTTTAAATCACTCTTTATTTCAATTTTTGGGATTTCATTCAGGAAAGTTATTTTGCTTTTATCATTTTTAAGAAATGAAAGATTAAAACCAGAAGAAGAGGTAGGAGCATAAAAAAGAACAGAGAGAATATGATTACCTGCGCCTAAATCAACATTAAGGAGATCAATGGGTGGAAGAATTTTTTCAAAGACATCCTTTAAAAAAACCTCTTTCCCATCAATGAACATTCTTAAAGGGTATGGTGAATAAATTCTCAGAGATATATTTGAATCACTATCAAGGTTAAAAGGAATCTTATCAAAGAAAAGAGCATCCCCTTTGACATTTACAAGAGATGAAGGAATTGAAAGAGAAAAAGCATTTCTGTTGCAATATTGCATTTTTCCCTCATCAAGTTCAGAGAATTTCATTTTATAAAAATTGATCCTTGGAAGTTGATCATCAACCATCCTGTAAAAAAATCCCGGTGGAATCCCACATTCATCAAGAGTTGATGTTAATTTATCCTTCTCTCCCTTTGAAAAATTAAGATAGTACAAAGACCTCAAATAGTTGTACCTCAATAAAGGATTTGTCTCCTTATCCGCCTTTCCTTTTAGCCTTTCAAAAGAGATTTGCTCAACGACTTTGTCGTAGTTCATCTCTGTATCTACGATAAAAGAAAGTGGAAAAGATTGATAGAAATCGTTTGATTGCTCAAAACCATCAATTGCGTTGAGTATTGCTTTTTCTCTTTCTCCTTGAGCCTTGTTAAGAAAGTATATCAAAAGATAATCAGTTGGATTTAATTCTCCTTTTTCTTTACCATCTTCAAGGATTTTGAGTGATTCAGAAATTGATGGATTATCTACTATTTTTTCAAAATAAGAGGTTTTTGCCTCCTCTGAAAACAAGAAAAAAGAAATTAACAACAAAAAGAGTGTAAGTAATCTTTTTTTCACCACTTTATCTCAATCCTTTCCTGTGTCGCTTTGTCTATCTGGTTCAGGAACTCCTTGAAATTCAAGTAATCATCAACCTCGACTTTTGCGCCCGATAAAATCAATTCTGACTTAACCAAAATGTTATTTCCTTCTTTAGAAACTTCTCTTTTATAACTTCCAAATTTTGTAGAGATTTCTTTTGGTTCCAACCTGAATCCAGAAAATCCAGTTTTAGATGTATAGGTAATTTCATAAACCTGTTTTGTAGCATAAGGAAGGACAATGGGGAACTTTCTTGTAGAAAGTGGAGTATAGGTACTTGCAAGCTGGACACTTCCCATCCAGATATTTGCAAGAATTCCATTTCTTGAAGAAGGGTTGAAAATATTTCTCATACTCCCCTTGAAATTTATCTCAATATTCTGGTTGAGGTCATCGATCCCACTGAATCTGGTCTCTACCATTCTGGAAAATGGATAATTTCTTGACAGTTGCTTTTCAAGAACTTCCCTTCTTTTTTCTTCGTTTTGAAAATTCTGCCTCAACATTGCGCATTCAACTCCGCTCAAAATATATGTTCCTGCCGCCTCAACCTCATCTTCTCCCTTGACTAAATTGAAATTGTAGTTTGCATAAAAGAGGTTTTCTTCTGGAGAATTTTCTTTTGTCCTTTTCACTTCAGCGTTTCCATCTGAACCAACAACAAGAACATCAATTCCCTGGTCAAGGTAGGGAAGTTCATTTATTCCTGAAAATTCTGCGGTTCCATCAAGAAAAATGTCAAGTAGAGGAATATATGCTATTGCATGGTTGAAAGTCGCAAGAGACACGGGACTTTTTTCAACCATTAAACCAAGATTTTTCGTTCTAACTAAAACCATATCAGCATCAATCCCCGCTTCTTTTAGCATTGCACAAAGAAGAAGCGCTTTATCTTTACAATCTCCGAATCTTCTTTCAAATATTCTACTTGCTTTGTATGGTTTGTAACCGTGAACGCCAAATTCTAAACCAACATAGTGGGTGTTTTTTGCAACCCATCCGTGTATAGCCTTCACCTTCTCAACTGTAGAAGTCTTATCTTTTATCAACTCTTTTACAAGGTCTTTGGCTTCCTTTGAAAGTTCCCATTGATCCTTGATAAAAGATGAGTACCACTTTCCTAACTCTTCCCAACTTGTAAAAGTGGAAATATGAATATAGGGAAATATTTCACTAAACCCCGGGGAATAAGGTTCATCTTTTATAGCGGGAATATCTTTTTTGGACCAAATATAAAGGTTACATTCCCCTGTCTTTGCAACACTTTGTTCAACATCTCCATTTACATTCTTATATGATATCTTTAGCGATTCAGGAACTTTAAGAATGTATGTCTTCTTTAAGATTGGATAGTAGGACTTAAATGGAACTATATCACCAAAATAATTGCCAAAGGTTTTTGCCCCAATTTTATCCGTCATAATGTATTCATAATGGACGATATCTCCCTTTTTTAATCCTGAAAAATACAAAACAAGTTGCTTGTTTCTGTAATATAACTGATACCTTGTGTCTGATAAATATGATGTTGAATAAGAATCAGCCCTCAATTTTGTCCCATCCTCTCTTAATGCGTATGCTTCAAGAACTCTCACATCCTGCCAATCGGGGTCATAAGTAATTGGGTAGGTAGAAATAATCTGCACACCATAGGCTGATTGGACCTTTGCAACATATTGGGAATATCTTGTTGAAAGACCTGATTTTTCCACCACGGTATATGTGTTATCAAGAAGGATTTGAAGTGGCTCTGATTCATATTTTTCCATAGGTTCATCTATTTCATTGTCATCAATTTTATATTTTAGATAGAAAGATTCCTCCTCTGGTTTCATATAGGTTATCCTTCTTTTAAGGTCATCATTCTGGGGATTCAGAGTTAATGATTTTTCAAATTCTAATATAGCTTCCTCCTTAAAGCCAAGTTTTAAAAGACACTCGCCCAATAGTTGATGACCCGAATCCCAATCCGGTGCATACTTAAGAACATATTCAATCTCTTCCTTTGCCTCCTTATAAAATCCCACATCCTTCTCATATTTGCAGAGTGTAAAGATAAAGTCTCTTTCATAAGGAAATTTACCCAAATATTCTTTCAAAGTTGCTATCGCTTCTTCTTTTCTTGAGGTAGTTGAATAGGTTCTAAACAATTCTGAAAAGACAAACCTATCAAATCTTATCTTCTTATAATTTGATAGAAGTTTTATTTTGCCTTGAAAATTATCGTCATCTGTAAAATCAAGAGCAGCCTTTAAAACATTGTAATCATCTTTATTTTCAAGATATATTTTTTGAATTTCATTTAAGGTCAAAGGTGCCAAAATAGAAGATGACCTTAAAAGGTAGAGTTTTTCAATTCTTAAGATAAGATTCTCCCTTTCCATTTCAAAAAGTGAGTTTAAATATTCCATTGCCTTTAAAGGCATACTTCTATTCTTATAGTAATTATATAGTTCAAAAAGCGATTCAAATCTGTAATTTCCCTCTTTTGAACCCTTTTCATAGTAATCTCTTGCCCTGTTGAAATCGCTTTCACTTTTTCCGGCAAAATAACTGACATTATCAAAACCTTCCCCTTTATCAATTATTGATTTGAACTCCTCAAGGTCTTTTGGATCGTTTTTGTCAAAGCACTTTGTCCCAAATAGATAAAGTGCATAAAGAAAGATATCTTCAGCATTACCACCATTCGCCCTTTCTTTAAGTTCTTCTAATGGGTTGATGAATTTGAAATTGTCATTAGCCCTACCTTCTTTCTTTAGAATGCTTCTAACCGACTCTGTAACTTTGCTTTCATCATTTGTTATTCTAATCCCCCTAAGCGGACTTCCCTTTCCGTCAGTGATTCTCATTCTTAACTGCCAGTAACTATCAGAATTGCAACTTTTTATCATTAAAATGTTGTATCCTGATGAGAGTTTTGCTTTAAAAGAATATTGGTCAAAGGTTGGAATGTTGTAATTTTCGGAAACTCCAACCTCTTCACCATTCAAAAATATTTTGAAGGCTCCGTTGAATGAACATCTCAGCACACAATTTTGAGTGATTGGAGAGAACAGAAAGGAGCAAAGGTAAGCAGTTGTTTTATCACCTGGATCGACGAAATTGTCAAGAAGGATATTAGATGTATATTCAAAGTGAGGCAGTTTTCTGAAAGATACTTCCCTTCCTTCATACCCGCTATATTTCTTTCTAAAATCGAGGTCGTTTTCAACATCGTAAGTTGTTTTTAACCCCTCTTTATTTTCATTTGAAAATGGTGCAAGGATTAAAAAATCTGTAATAAAACAATCCTGATTCAAACTCTCTTTTACCTCTGGAAATTTCCCTTTCATCGTCAAAATAAACCTTTTTTCATTCCTTGCCATTGCAACTAAAAGCGGATGAGAATCGGGCGCTTTTATAATTTTTTCAAGAATATCTAAGACCTCATCTTCGTTATAAAAATTAAAAAGTTGATTGAATGATGAAAGATAGGCAAGCGACTTCACATCGTTTCTGCAATCAAAAGATTTCAATAGCCAATCGTTTGCACTTCTTTCGAAATATGAATCTGAAGGAAAAACTTGAAAACAAAAAAGAAAAATAATGAAACCAAGCAAAAGATTTTTTTTCTTCATAAACTCTCCAAAATGTTAAAGTTAAGTTAAATCGTCAATTGTAACATCAAGCAGGGATTCTTCCTGATTTTTATCAGGCTCCTTTACCTTCTCGATAAATCCAAGAACATACAAAACCCACAAAAATTTCAAAATGGAAGACTGGACAGATTTTGCAACATTGGTGAATATATCTCTAAATTTAATGCCATCGTTTATTGAAAAAAGAATCTCCTGCTCAATTTTACTCAGGGAGAGGAGATTAATAATTGATTCAACACTCCTTACGACTTTTAATTTTTCTGTTTTTTCAAGGTCCGAAAGAGCCCACGAAATCCTGTCTGTTGATAAAATTCCCTGCCTTAAAAGTTCGGGAGTATTTATGTTCAAGGTAATCATCTCATCACGCGCCTGAGTTGAAGGATCATAATTACAGGAGATAAAGAGTTCCCCAAAAAGTGAAAAAACTATCTCTTTAACTTGCTCTTTGACTGCCCACACCAACTGTTCGGGCGTTAGCAAGCCCATATCAACAAGGATTGTCCCAAACCTTTTTCCGGGAACTACTCTTTCTGAAGCATCAAGATAGTTTATTATTGAAATTATGCCTCTCCTCACCAACATTTCTCCAAGCCTATCATTCCTATCGTTTGATGAGGCAAAAATGACAGAACCATTTTCAAGGTAAATATTTTTTATAAGTTCCCCTGCCCTGACAATTAAAGTTCCACTCTGCTTTTGTCTATATGATGAAGCAAGAAGATGAGGGAAGGATTGAAGAGATATTTTTTCGTGGATATTCAATTCATTTTTCTCTTTCTAAATCTTCATAATTTCTTTTAATAAATTTATAAGGTCTTCTCATCTACGCCTGTTTTTTTATCCCTCTTTTTGATTTATTTTTTTCTTTGAAATATTTTACAGAAAGGGTGCGAAAACTCTCTTTGTTAAGTGATTCTATGGTCGCATCAACCGGTTTTCCGCTATACCTCGAAAGTGTAACAACTTCGCATATTTTCTCAAAATTATAATCACCCAAAGAAAAAACTTTCTTGGGATTTCCTTTTTCTCGCCAATAGGTGTAGCAAAGTTTGTAAGGCTCATCACACATTTTTTCAGACTTTGGAATCACATCATCAAGGTCAAGGTTTAACCTTTGAATGATGTTCATCCAGCTTAGCCTCATACATCGCCATTTCCATATTTTTGTCATTAAAGTAGAACTCTTCTGGCTTAAATAGGCCAAAACATTGAATTCCTCAACGCTTATTTTTGGGTCATTACAAAGAGTTTTATAATCATCTGCGTTAGGTTTATAAACCTCAAGAATTATAAAAGTTGTGGCAACTTCACCTGTAACTGAGTCAATATCAGGTATTTGACCTTCTAAAAGCAAAGGGAGCGTTGCAAGAAGAGGAAGTTTAAATAAAAGACAAACGAAGAGTGTTATCAAAATAAACCTATTTGTTTTCATTTTCAACAAACTCTTTAAGATAGAGTTTTGCCCCTTCAGAAATATCAAAAAAGCCAAGCCCGTAACCATCTTTTGCTTTTCTTACGACTATCGCCTCAGCCTTAATCTCCTTGTTCTGATGGTCAAGTGGGATTGAAAAAGAAATTTCAAGATGGCTACCAATCTCAAGAGGAACATCAGTTTCAAGAAGAATTCCTGAGATTGATACATCCTTCGTTTTCCCCTCATACTTGCTTCCCTCAAAAACTATCGAACAGGGGGAAGAAAATTCGCGTCTCTCATCATTCCTGATTTTTAAAGGGACATATTTAAGAATCGTTTTTAAAAATGTATTCTCATCTATCGGTTTTTGTAAAAATTCCTTTGCACCTGTTTTTAGTGCTTCGTCTTTTCTTTTGGTCGAGGATACTATAATTATCGGTATGCCCTTGAGTTTCGTTTGATTTTGCAATATCCTTGTAGTTTCAATGCCATTTAACTCTGGCATTTCTACATCAAGGAGGATTATATCAGGATGAATCTCTTGAGCTACTTTAATTGCTTCAAGCCCGGTAGTTGCAGTGTGAATAGAACAATCTGCTCTTCTAAGAAAAGTTTGCTCAAGATTGAGAAAAGATTTCATATCATCAACAATAAGAAGTTTCATTTTGCAACCTCCATATTAAATTATCACTCATTTTTTGATTTTGGTCAATCGTAAGGACTTAAAGTGAAAAATAAAAACCCAATATTTGATGATTCTCCTGAAATAAGAGCAATATATTCAAGAGCCGCCTGCCTCTACAAATTTTATCCGCAGGGGGTTTTCTTTCCGCGGATTGAAGATGATTTTCCTTATATTCTTGATTATGCAAAAAAAAGAGGGTTACCAATTACTTTAAGGGGCGGAGGCTCAGGACTTGCAGGACAAAGCGTTGGAGAAGGGATTATTGTTGATCATTCAAGATTTCTAAAAAAAATTGAAACAAAGGATAACTTTGAAGTTATAACTTCAGTTGGAGTTGTCCTATCTGAATTGAATAGAGTCTTATCAAATCATAAATTGTTTTTCCCACCCGACCCATCCTCTTCAGATTTCTGCACTATAGGGGGAATGATAGGTAACAACTCAAAGGGAGCGAGGAGTGTAAAGTATGGAACAACTTTGCACTATTTGAATTGGGTGGAAGTTTTGCTTTACGATGGAACAATTTTGAAAATTGAGAATAATGAGATTCTTCCCTATGAATACCCAACTGAATCTTTGCGAAAGGTAGCAAAACTTATTGACAACAACAGAGATAAGATTTTAAAAGGATTTCCAAAAAGCAAGGCAAATGCTTCGGGATACAATTTAAGAGAATGCCTTGGGAAAGACGGAAAAATCAACCTCCTTCCACTTTTTGTGGGTTCTGAGGGAACTCTCGGAATTTTTCTTAAAGCCTCTTTGAAAGTTAAAAAAATTGGAGAAGGGAGAAGCCTCGCTATTGCAGAGTTCTCTTCCCTGGAAGATGCGGTAAGTGCGACACTTGAAATTATTCCTTATAAGCCCTCTGCCCTTGAACTTCTTGACAAAAGTTTCATTGAAATTGTAAGAAAGGATGAAACGGTTGACTTTCCACTTGCAATTTCTCAAGACTGCAAAGCAATTTTAATTGTTGAAACGGATGGAGCCGATAATGATGAATCAGAGTTGCTTTTAAATGACATAATGAAAAGTGTTTCGCCTTTAACAAACTTTAAAAGGGCTGAAACTCCACTTGAGAAAAATAGAATATGGTCTTTCAGAAAATCTGCAAGTCCACTTTTGAATAGAGGAAGGGGGAAACTGAAGTCAATTAGAATAATTGAGGATGGCGCTGTTCCTACAAAGAATATTCCAGAGTATGTCGAAGGAGTAAAAGAAATTCTTGGCAGGAGAGGTCTTGAAGTGGTCATCTTTGGACACGCAGGAGACGGCAATTTTCACATCAATCCATTTATGGATTTAAGGGATAGAAAACATTTTGATGCTGTCCCAGGAATTGTGGAAGAAACTTCAATTCTTTTAAAGAATCTTGAAGGAACGCTCTCTGGAGAACACGGTGATGGAAGATTGAGGGCGCCCTATCTAAGAATCATCTACGGGGATTTATGTGATCTATTCTTGAAAATTAAGGAGATTTTGGACCCTCCATCCCTCTTCAATCCGGGAATAAAAATCACAAGAGAGCCAGAACCAATCACACATCATTTCAAATATTCACCAGATTACAAAAGGATTCCACTTAAAAATGAACTTTCAACCGATGCGTGGGCAACAGAAATTGAAAGATGCCACGGTTGCGGAAACTGTAGAGATTTTTGCCCAACGGCAAAGGCTACAAACTACGATCCGCTTTCAAGTAGAGGCAGGGCACATTTCCTTCAATCAATTCTTGATGGAACAATTGACGAAAGAAGTCTCAAATCGGCAAAATCTTTAAATCTTTTTGAGACCTGTCTCAATTGCAAGGAGTGTCTTACAAATTGCCCAACAAAAGTGGATATTTCCCCAATTTCGACTCTCATCTTAAAGAATTATCTAACTCCTACAAAAAAAATTAAGGATTCAATTTACGCCTCCTTCTCATCGTTGCCCTACAAAGTTCCGAAGCCTCTTTTTAAAATGGCAAACGGAGTTCTTCATTCAAAGTTTATAAGATTTTTAGGTGACAAATTTTTTGATTTTAGAAGCGATTTAAAAATTGAAATAAAGGATACAGATTTTGCCTTTGACCCGCAAAAACTCTATTTTTTTGAAGGAAATAAAGATAAAGTGGTATTATTTTATGGCTGTTTTGGGAACATTTATAACAAGGAAGGAGAAACTCTTCTTGCGGTAAAAATCTTGCAGAAATTGGGGGTTGAAGTTGTTGTTCCACCACAGGGTTGCTGCGGAATAAGCAAAATTTCAAGGGGATTGTTTGACCTTGCTACCGAAAACATCGTCTTTACTCAAAAGAATTTTATAAGATACATAGAAGATGGTTACAAGGTTGTCTATACGGCACCCTCCTGTGGTGTTGCACTTAAAAAGGAACACCCGCAATTTTTCCCTTCAGAAAATTCATCTCTTATAGCGGACAATAGTATCTATCTCTCACAATTTCTTGTGGACCTTTTAAAAAAAGAGAGTTACAAACTGAAGGAGTTCGACTCTTCCTTTATTTATCAAACTCCCTGCCATTCAATGGTTTTTGATGCTGATAAAAGCGATATCGAACTTTTGAGTATGGTGCCATCTTTTAAATTCATAGGAAAGACGATAAATTGCTGCGGAATGGCTGGAACTATTGGTTTTAAAAAAGAAAATATTGAGATTTCAAAACATTTAGGCGACGCTTTGAAAAAGGAGATTGAAGGCTTTAATGCTGACTTCATCGTTACTCCTTGCGGTTCGTGTAAAATTCAGGTTGAAAATTTGACATCAAAGAAGGTTATCCATCCACTTGAACTATTTGCAAAAAGTTTATCTCTTTAAGAAATAGTGTCAAATTTTTTTCAATTCATTACTCAATATCCGCTGTGCAATTGGGACATTTAATAGCCTTTATTGGAATTGAAGAGAAACATTTTGGACAATCCTTGGTTGATGGAGAAGGCGGAACATCAGCCTTTTTAAGCCTGTTTATTCCTTTAATCATCAAAAAGATTGCAAAACTTATTATCAAGAAATCAAGCAGTGTTCCGATAAAGGCTCCATATCTTAAAATGACCGCTTCCTGTTTTTCTGAAGCATTTTGCAAGACCAATGAAAGTTTTGCAAAATCTTTTCCCCCGAGTAGCAACCCAATAGGCGGCATAATCAAATCATTTACAAGAGATGAAACGACTTTTCCAAAGGCAGCGCCAATTATTATTCCAACTGCCATATCAACCATATTCCCCTTCACAGCAAATTCTTTAAACTCTTTTAATAGACTCATTTTCTTCTCCTTTCAATTTCATATTTTATCAAAAAAATAAATTTCATCTAAAACTTGCTTTTTTTTAGAAATAGTGTAAAATTTTGTTTGGAAATTTTTGATAAAGGGGGCGTAAAAGGAGAAATATGCCTGGCTCAAATTTTAAATCAGTTGGAGTAAATTTATTTACAAGATGTCCTCACAACCCAATCATTACAACTCACATCCTGCCCTACCCTGCAAACTCAATCTTTAATGCAGGAGC
>DHFQ01000056.1:0-23488 GCA_002402325.1 Candidatus Aminicenantes bacterium UBA4820 | reverse complement strand
CTGATGAGTTCCCGTCCTTTTCTCCTGACCCAGAAAAATTTCCTGAAGAGTTGTGGGGAGTTGAAGATCCAAGAATAACATTCCTTGAAGATTTAAAGAAATTCGCAATCTGTTACACAGCGTATTCAAGAAGAGGTCCCCAGGTCTCACTTGCCTTTACTGAAGATTTTAGAACTTTTGAGAGAAAGGGAGTTATTCTTCCACCTGAAGACAAAAATGCCTCTCTTTTCCCCTGTAAATTTAATGACAATTATGCGGTAATTCACAGGCCTGTTGCCGTTGGACAGGATTCAAATATCTGGATTTCTTTTTCAACAGACCTCAAAAGATGGGGCGACCACACAATGATTCTTGAGTGTAGAAGGGGAGCGTGGTGGGATAGCCACAGAATAGGGGTGTGTCCTCCCCCATTGAAAACTGAAAAAGGCTGGCTTGTTTTGTATCACGGTGTAAGAAGCACTGTTTCAGGGCAAATTTACAGGCTTGGAATTGCTCTACTTGATCTAAATGAGCCAACAAAGGTTTTAAAAAGGTCTGATGAGTGGATATTTGGTCCTGCAGATCCTTACGAACTTATTGGCGATGTCCACAATGTAGTTTTTCCCTGTGGATGGATTCTTGAAGAGGAAAGCGGGAGAATAAGGCTTTACTACGGAGCGGCTGATACTTCAATTGGTCTTGCAACAGCAAACATTGATGAGATTTTTGATTATCTTGAAACCTGCCCTCAACCCAGACAATCGTAAGGATAAAATATGGAAACAAAATTCATTGATTTAAGATCAGATACTGTAACAAAACCAACAAAAAGAATGCGTGAAGCAATGATGAGTGCAGATGTTGGCGATGATGTCTATGGAGAAGACCCTACTGTCAACAAACTTGAAAAGGTTTCAGCCAATCTTCTTGGTAAGGAATCCGCCATTTTTGTTTGCTCAGGCACTATGGGAAATCAAATAGCAGTAAAGTGTCATACAGATATTGGAGACGAGGTTATATTAGAGGCATCCTCTCACATCTACAATTTCGAAATGGGGATGATGTCTGCATTTTCAGGAACACTTCCGAGAGTAATTGAAGGCAAAAATGGTTTTTTTGATGAAGAGCAATTGGTAAAAGCAATCCGCCCCGACATTTATTACCTATCAAAGACAAAACTCCTTTGCCTTGAAAACAGCCACAATTCAGCGGGAGGAAGGGTGTTATCAGTTGAAAAATCTGCATCTCTCTGCAAAGTTGCAAAAGATAATGGATTAAAATGCCACCTTGATGGAGCAAGGATATTCAATTCTGCAATTGCACAAAAAACCACAGCAAAAGAGATAGCGAAACCTTACGATTCTGTTATGTTCTGTATATCAAAGGGGCTTTCCGCACCAATTGGTTCACTACTCGTAGGAAGCAAAGAGTTTATTGCAAAAGCGAGAAGGGTAAGGAAAATGCTTGGTGGAGGAATGAGACAGGCTGGAGTCATCGCTATTTGTGGTCTTATCGCTTTTGAAGAAATCCTCCCAACCCTTGAAGATGATCACAAGAAAGCAAAACTCCTTGCCCTTAGAGCATCAAAAAACAAAAACTTCAAGCTGAATCTTGAGTCTGTTGAGACAAATATTTTTATGATAAAAGTGAGAAATGGAAACAGTGCTAATTATTATGTGAACAGATTAAAGGAGATAGGTATCCTTGTCTCGCTCAATTCAAGCGACACGATGAGAGTTGTTACCCACAAAGACATCTCATTTGAAGATGCAGAAAAGGCGTGTAAAATTTTTGAAACAATAAATTAAAGGGCGGGAATGGTTACCCGCCCATAGAGTGGTGTGGAGGGGGATCCACACCTTTATAACCCCATAACAATTTATTTATTCCCGTATAATCATAGAGGATAATAACAATGTTTCACAAAATCAGAAAAAGACAGGCATTATAGCTTGCGACTACGAGACATTCATTTTGAATTGTAAATTGGATATTTTAAATTGTTTTACTTCTGCTCTAATTTTCAATATCTATTTTTTGTTCAGAGTTCAATGTTCACTTTTTTGTCTATTGTTGACTTAAAAAAGTGGTGCCTCCGGGCGGAATTGAACCACCGACGCAGGGATTTTCAGTCCCTCGCTCTACCGACTGAGCTACAGAGGCACTCAGAAAATAAATTTTACCCCATTTTGGGGATTATTTCAAAGAGGTTATTCTTTTTCCTCTTCTTCTACTTGCCCGCTTTCAAGAACCTCTTTGTACTTTCCAATGACGGTATCCTCCATTAACTTTCTAAAATCGGTGTTAATGGGATGGGCGATGTCACGGAATTTTCCATCCTTCTTTTTCTTGCTGGGCATAGAAAGAAAAAGTCCCTTTGGCCCCTCAATAATCTTGATGTCCGAAACAAGGAAGCATTCATCAAAGGTGACGCTTGCATAGGCTTTAAGCCTTTCTCCTGATACTGGTTTGACTCTGACTTCGGTGATTTTCATCTGACAATCTCCTTCTTTAGTGTTGGCGTTATGAGTTTAAAGTAATTCTCCCTGTTCAAAGTTGTAGCAATCGCCCATCTGGACTTATTTTTAAGCATCTTTGAAATTGAAGATGCCTCTTTCTTATTTCTTAGAATGGCAAAAAGTGTTGAGCCTGAACCTGACATCATCACTCCTTTAAGTCCACATTTTACCATCTCTTCTCTCAAATCCTTAATCCTTTCATAACTTTCAAAAACAACTTCTTCAAACCTGTTGAACATATCTTCTAATTTAAAAAATCCCGCCTCTAAATTGAAGGCGATCTTACATATTTTAAAACTTGATTTGCTTTCTGTCAACACCTCATCAATTTTTTGGTATGCTTGCTTTGTGTTCACTCTTTCATCGGGATAAACAAGAAATACTGTTTTTCTTTTTAAATCTTTTAAAGGATAGACCTCTTCCCCTCTTCCAATTCCAATTGCGGTGCCTCCTATTAAAAAGAAGGGAACATCGCTACCAATTTTTGAAGCAAGATATAAAAGAGTTTCAAGAGGTAGATTTAACTCCCACAACCTGTTTAAAGAAAATAAAGTTACCGCAGCATTGCTACTTCCTCCACCAAGCCCTGCTTCAGATGGTATCTTTTTGAAGAGTTTGATCTTTACACCTTTTTTTATTTTAGAAAAATCCTTAAGCAATCTTGCACTTTTATAAGCGAGATTTCTTTCATCTTGAGGAATTCTTTTATCGTCGCAAAATAGAGAAATATCATCTTTATAAACTTCAAATTCAATCTCATCGCAAAGAGAAATTGCTTGATAGATGGTCCTTATTTCGTGATAACCATCCTGTCTTAAGCCTGAAACATCAAGGTATAGATTTATTTTTGCAGGTGATCTGGAAAGGTAAATTTTTCCCAAATTATTCGCTCCAGATAAAGACCGGAACTTTTTTTGTTTTATGGATTTTAACATTTAAAGTTAGAGTCTTTCCATCAGGAAACTCTTTCTCTTCTTCTAAGGTCCCGTAATATCCCATAATTTCAGCCCGATAGACAACTTTGACAGAATGTTTGCCGGGGGGAAGACTTATGGTTTCGTTCCAGATTCCATCCTTTTTCTCAAACATCTTTCTATCAATTTCTTTGCTCTTTTTGATTTTTCCTTTGTCAATTTCAAGAGTGGCTTCCCCTTTTCTTGTTCCCCCAAAATCAAATATGAAATTTAAGGTGGCGTTTTGCAAGGCAGGCTTTTTAGTTTTTGTAGGCTCAACTATATTTTGTGCATTTGTTGTTGTCTCTTTTTTTATCTGAGGAGGAATATTAATTGAAGGCTTCGGTTTTATGTCTTGCTTCTTCTCCTCTTTTTTAACTTCTCCTTTAAATTCATTTTCTTTTGTAATTGTTTGTATTGGAGTTTCTTCTTGAGTAGCAGATTTTTCCTCTTCTTTGTTTTGAATCGGGATTTTCGTATTGACCACCTCATCGGGTAATACAACCGAATAATCGTATCTGTTTTTCTCTCTTAACAAAACATAAACCAGGATTGAAACACCAAGAAGTAAAATCAATCCAATGACAGCAACATATACAAGAACACCTTTTTTCTTTAAGCGACCCTCATTTTTTTTCTCTAAATCAATCGGAGGAACCGTCTTTTCAACATAATCCTGAGCATAAGGAGGAATCGCTCCTGCAATGTAAGCATCAATGTCCGCAATTAGTTCTGAAGCGCTCTGGTATCTTTCGCGAGCATCTTTTCTCAACATTTTTTTTATAATTGCCCACGCCTCTTTTGATACTTCAGGATTCAGTTCTCTTAAATCTTTCGGTTCTTCATTTACTATTTTATTTAAAACAACGGTAATCTCTTCTCCCTCAAAAGGCTTCTTTCCGCTTATCATTTCATAAGCAACCGCCCCAAGAGAAAATATATCACAGGTTTGGTCAACACTCTTGCCTTTAACCTGCTCGGGAGACATATAGGCTGGAGTCCCTAAAAATTGCCCCTCCCTTGTAAGTTCTGATGTTGGAACTTTTGCAATGCCGAAATCCATAAGTTTTACTCTATTATCATTAGTCTGGATTATATTTCCCGGCTTGATATCCCTGTGAATCACACTATTTTTATGCGCGTATTCAAGTGCAGATGCAATCTCTTTCAAAAGAGGGAAGAGTTGGTCGGGATTGAACTTTTCTCCTCTCTTTATTTTATGGTTCCAGGTTTCTCCTTCAATGTATTCCATAGCGATAAAGGGCGGATACTTTTCACCACCTTCGTCAGCCTCGTAAATCGTAACAATGTTCGGGTGACTCATTACACCAGCTGCCCTTGCTTCCCTCAAAAATCTTTCCCTGAATTCCTGAACTTTATCCTCTTCAACGCCTGTGGGAATGTGGATGCACTTTATGGCAACTTTTCTTCCTATGGTTGGGTCTGTTGCCAGAAAGACGACTCCCATCGCTCCTCTTCCAAGGATTTTTTCAGTAATGTATTTGCCTATCTTCCTTCTAACTTCCTGTCCCATTCTTTTTAATTATATCACCAAGACAAAAAAAATGAATATCCCTTTTCTGCCAGTAAGGAATTCTTGTTGAAAGAACATTTATCGTGTTTGACCTTAAATGCCCAATCGCAACAACCTTCTCTTCCTTTTGTCCACATAAGATAAATTCATCAACCTTTTTTGTGATGTCGCTCTCATCACTATTATCGTCCAGGAATACCCTTCTTTCCATAGTGGGAACGCCCTCTTCCATCGCAACTTTCATTGCAACAGTTAAAGGTGTGGTTCTACTATCAAGAAAATATAAATTCTTCTTTTTCAAATATCGCATAACTTTTCTCATCAGGTCCTCATCTTTTGTAGCCTTTGACCCCGTGTGGTTATTCATCCCTTCAGCATAAGGGACAGATTCTAATTGCAACTCAAGTGTTTTGAAAACTTCTCTTTCGCTCATCCCCGTTTTTATAATGTCCTTAACTTTATAGTTCTGATCGCTCTCTAAAGCCTCCATTGGAGAATGAAGAATGATATGAAAACCCTCTTTGTGGAGAAGTAGAGCACTTTCCTTAGAATATTTTTGAAATGGAATAATTGCGAAAGTTACACTCTTAGGAAGTTTCTTCATTGCTTCATCAAGTAGTTCAAGACTGCTTCCGACATCGTCTATGACTATTGAATATTTGGATTCCTCAATCTCTCTTTTTATTTCAAAAGGTTTGGGAATCTCCTTATGATATTCCGTCTTTTCTTTTTTTGTTTTGGTTTCCTCTTCTATATTATGCTTAATTATTTTTTTTGGAACATTTTGTTTTGCTTCAGTTTTTTCTTCCTTTGTTTCAGAAGAAAAGGTCAAAGGTTCTGGCGATTCAGGATGAGGAATTATGACTAAAATTCTCCACAAAACAAAGAGGACTATAAGAACCGATATTGTTATTGCCGGAATATATTTTCTTAAAGTAGATTTCTTCCTTCTTTTTGATTTTGACGGCGGTCTATTTTTTTGAGAAACTTTACCTTTTAAAGTTTTCTTTTCCAAATTCACTTCTCTCAATTAGAAGGATAATTTCTCGACCACTTCAGAATAAATTTTCTCGCTATTTTTTTCATCCATTTTGTCTATCACGAAATCTGGTTTTAGTGGCTTTTCCTTAACCTCTTCACCATTTTTATTTAGAAAGTAGCCAATTAAAATAACCAGAGCATCGCCATTCTTTAATATGAGTTTTTCATGTTGTGATGCAAAGCCAAATGTATTCTCTCCAATTAAAGAGAACTTTGCACTTCCCACCATTGAGAGAATTTCTCCTCCTCTTGCTGTTGTTTTATCGACAAGTAGTGCACATTTTTTTGAAGAAAGAACGCCTTCACCTTCAAATTGCAAAGACCTATACCCACCCTTCGCTGAACATTTTACTTCACCTTTTCCGAATAAAAATCCGCACCATTTGAGTGTCTTTTCAATGTTGTCAGAGGCACAATTTCTCAAATCAACGATTATCGGAGAGGTTGTTTTTTCAAGTTCCTCCTTTAATTTTGGTGAAATATCACTCTCAAGGCAACGAATCTGCAACACTTTTTGATTTTTTGGAAGAGTAAAAAGTTTTGGCTCTTCATATTTAACACTTTTAATTGTTTTTGCATACTTTTTTAATGTTCCCTTTTTTAGAAACTCGCACTTAAACTCCTTTTCTTCATCACTTTTTATCATCCTTTGCAAGTCCGGATAACTCATATCAAAGGCTGAATTTCCATCAATAATCCTCAAATAATCTCCCGGTTCTACACCAGTGCCATTTTCTCCAAAAACCGACATGATTCTTGCAAAACCTTCATCTTTTGTTATGTAGAAAGGAATCTGATAATTGAGGTTTGCAATTTTTTCAAACTCTTCTACTTTTTCTTTTGGAATGTAACCGCTTTCGGCTCCCGTTGCATTTGCAAGTCCCTTTAATGCACCAACGATTATCTGATCAGAACTTTTCTCATCAATGTATGTGTTTTTTACAAGCGAGTAGACCTCTTTAAAAAGTTCCCAATTTTCATAGGACATTTGAGCAAAAATTGACACAGTGAAAATTACCAAAATTGAAAAAAAGATTTTTACTTTAGCCATAAGATTACTCCTTAAACCATTTTTCAGGGTTTTCAGCAACTTTTCCCTCTCTTAATTCAAAATATATTCCGCTGTAACTTTTTGTAGGGTCTCCACCAACCGTTCCAATTATGGAACCTCTTTTAACGACTTCACCCGTTTTTACATCAATTCTATCAAGGTGGCTGTACATTGAATAAACTCCACCGGGATGACCAACTATAACCGTAAAGCCGTACCCGCTTAACCAATCAGAAAAAACAACTTCACCATCAAAGATAGAATTTACAGGAGCCCCAAACGGTGCAGAAAAATCAACGCCCGGATGGGGTAGCCTTGTTTTGAACTTTGGATGGTTGTAATCTCCAAAGCCCTGCATAATTTTACCTTTTACTGGCTTATCAAGACTTCCTTTGTAAATATTGATATTGCTTTGATAGAGTTCAACCTTTTTTCTAAAATTTAAATCATTAAAATAGGCATCCATTTTCCTTGCATTCTCTATTGTTTCAGTCAAGTTTTTTCTTGCAACATCTCCATTTATAGAAATTTCTTCAAATAATTTGTTAGTCGCTTGTATCTCTCTATTGTGCCTTTCTCTCTCTTCAATCGTCTCCCTTTCAACCTCTTCAACCCTTTTCATTTTATTCAAAATCTCTTCTTCCTTTTGCCTTTTACTCTCTTTGAGATTCTTTATCCTTTCGACCTCTCTATTATCCTTAATGTTAAGTGATGTCATAAGGTAGTTCGCCTCAAGCAACTCATTACTATTTTCTGATGAAAACAAAACTCTGTATTGAGCCATAACCCCCGTTAGATATGTCAACTTAATTCTTGCTTTAAAATATTTCATAATTTTATCTTCTTCAACTTTTATTGAGTCGATTTCATTTTTAAGCGATTCAAGCTGAGATGTCAATTCCAATTTTTCCGCCTTTAATCTTTCAAGCGTAACTTGAGAAAGCATTACCCTTTTTTTAAGAAGAGATATTTTATCCTTAATTGATGCCTCTTTTGTTGCAATTTCTGCAACTTCCTTTGACAACCTTTTAAGTTTATCTTCAACAGGTTCATCTGAAAAATAATTTACTGAAAATGTGATTAGAAGGATCAGGCTAATTGTTCTTAACTTCAAGAACCTTTCCCTCCATATCAAAGTTTTTGACTCTCAAATAATTAAGGACAGTGGGTGCTATATCAAGGATGTTCACCTCTCCATCAACAGGTTTATTTGAGACAAATAGACCTTTTACCCACATAGGGTCTAAAGAGCAATGGTCGCCGCTCCAGGGTTTTAAGTTTAAAGTAATCAACTTATCTGGAACTCCTCCTAAAGATGTCTGCCATGAAACCCTATACCCGTTGTTATTTGAGACCCTCAAGTCTGGAACAAGGTCATCTTTGAAGTTTTTATAAATATCATCTCTTTTATAAACTTTGCAAACGGGGTGTTCTCCCGTTTCTTCATCAACCATTTTTGGAAGTTCTTCAATTATTTTATTTACAACCTCATCATACTCTTTTCCCCTTTCAACAATTCCCCATTTTTCTCTTCCCTTTAAATTTATGTAGATATTTCCGAGCCCCATCGCATACGCCTTTGTTTGAGACCAATTAACATTTTTAAAAAGAAGGCGATTATCATCAAAGAGGTCATACAAAGACATCATCCCCGTATCCTCTTTCAATTTCATAAAACCGTTATCAACAAGCCACCTGTTGTAGTTCACCTCTTTTCTAAATGAGGCAAAACCGTGATCCGAAACGACCATTAAAAGGCAATCTTTGGGGATCAAATCCATCGCTTCTCCAATGATTTTATCCATATACATATAGGATTTTTTAAGTTCATTTTGATATTTTGGAGCATTCGCTCTATCATACAATGGATGCTTTTCATCAACATATCTCCATAAAATATGTGCGACCCTATCCGTAAATTCGTAGATCTGGACATACATATCGCAATCGCTATCCTTTAAAAGGTCTTTCATAATCTTCTCATAAGCACCTTCAGTTTGATACATATCGGATAAAAACTGCTCCTCATCTGAAAGCCCAGAAGAGATTGTCCATGTATCAACAGCCCAGCCCATAGTTTTGAAGGGACCAAACCTTTTGTAAAGTTCCTTTGCATAACTTTCCGGATAGGAGATGTGTAAATTATTGTCGGGATGAATTTGAATTGGAGAAATGTAAAGTTTAAGTTCAGGGGAAGTTTCCATCAAATAAAATCTAACCATTCCCTTCACCTTTGCAATTTTGCTTAAAGCAAATTTTACTTCAACCCATTTTGACCACTCCTTTTCCTTCAAATCAAAACTCTCTTGTGAGACTTCAATATGAACGCTTTTATTTTCGGCATCGCAAAGAATTGAAACAGGGAAGGCAATTATCTCCTTTACCCCCTTTTTCTCAAGCTCCTTTTTTGTCTCTTCTTTTAAAGCATCTTTCAAGTTCTCATCTATGCAACCATCTTCATATTCGCTTAAAGCATAAGAATAAAAAGGCTTGTTGTAGGGTCCAGGAACTTCAACAATTTGCTTTTCTTGAAATACAGAGGAGCCCACAGGTATTATTTCAACAGAAAACTCATTGTCCCTCATTTTAAGAGTGTAATCAGTAGTAATTATGTTTGGAGTTCCAATTCTCCCTCTTAAATCGGGAACACCAAGTCCTGAAAGAAGCCTTCCCTCTTTAAAAGGTTTTGCGGGATATGTATCGGGATGTCTTATGACGATACACTTTAAACCTTCTTCTGAAGCATACTCCCAGAATGGTTTTCCCTTCAGGTTATTGATTGGATATGGAATATAAGATGGAATGTTATCTTTAACAAAGTTGAAAAATATTATTGAAACAAAAATTCCAAAAACGGAGAAAATTAACACTATCAAGTTTTTCTTGAAAATCTTTTTAAAGATATAACCAAAAAATAAAAAAATCAAGAAACAACAGGAGGCAAAGATAAAAGGGTTCAATTTTCCAAAAACAAACTTCTTCTTTCCCTCTTCCATCAGAGCAAATGAAGGCTTGTAGGTTTGCGGGTCTCTTCTTAGAAAATCAAAAACTTCATTCCTTCCCGGATTCCATGAGGTCATAAACGCTCCCCATGAAACGGGAGTTTGTGGGGGATTTGTTACCTCAAGTTCCTTTAAAGTTCCCTTTTCTGAAAGTTTTTTTAGGTTTGGAAGTTCCCCTTCATCAATATATTTTTTTATTAAAGATGGGTCGGCACCATCAAAACCTAAAACCACAGCCTTTGGAGAAGAAAAATTTGAAATAGTAAAAATAAAAAGAAATATCAATATAAAAAACTTTTTCATAACTTAACCATCCTTCCTAAACCATTATCTCTTAAAATTGTTTCGCTTCTCTCTGGTCCTGTCGAGATCAAAACCACTTTAGTTTCTAATTTGTCCTCAATAAACAGAATATATTTTTTAGCATTTTGAGGGAGGGAATCAAACTCTTTTATTCCCCTTATATTTTTATTCCACCCCTTCATATCCACATAAATTGGCTTTGCCTTTTCAAGAATCCACGGCTCTGCTGGAAAGTCTAAATAGACCTTTCCTTGATATTTATATCCGACACAGATTTTTATTTTTTCAAAAGTATCAAGGACATCAAGAAGCATAAGGCAAATCCCATCAAGCCCGTTAACTCTTACCGAATGTCTTGCGGCGACTAAATCGAACCATCCACACCTTCTTGGCCTGCCTGTTGTTGTTCCGTATTCATTCCCTCTTTCCCTGATAATATCTCCAATTTTATTCTTTTGCTCCGTTGGAAATGGACCCTGACCAACCCTTGTGCAGTATGCTTTAAAGACACCGTAAACAGAGCCAATCCTATGAGGAGCGATTCCCAATCCAATTGACGCACCACCTGCAACAGATGAACTTGATGTAACAAAAGGAAAGGTTCCGTGGTCAATGTCAAGCATCGTTCCCTGAGCACCTTCAATGAGGACATTCTTCCCTTTCTTCATCTCCTCGTTTATAAGAATAGAGCAATCGCAAATGTAAGGAGAGAGAACTTTTGCATATTTAACAAATTTATCTACTGTCTCTTCCGTGTCTATTCCTTCATTCTCGTAGAGAATTTTTATGAATCTATTTTTTTCATCGCAAATTTTTTTCAATTCTTTTTTTAGTTTTGGAATATCCTTCAAAAATACCGCTCTTATTCCCTCTCTTGAATATTTACTTTCATAACAGGGACCAATTCCCCTTCCTGTTGTTCCTATTCTATCTTTTCCTTTTTCTTCTTCTCTCAACCTATCTATCAATGCGTGGTGAGGTAAAAGAAGGTGGCATCTATCCGAAATTCTTAAGTTTGAAATATCAATTTTTGCCTTTTTTAGTTTCTTCATTTCATCTATCAAAGCGTCAGGGGCAAGGGCTATTCCGTTTCCAATTACACAAAGTTTCTTTTCAGCAAGAATTCCTGAAGGAACGAGGTGAAGAGCATATTTTTCCTCGCCAATTTTAACCGTGTGTCCAGCGTTGTGTCCACCTTGATACCTCGCAACAATATCAAAATATGAAGAAAAAAGGTTAACGACTTTGCCCTTTCCCTCATCTCCCCACTGCCCACCAACAATAACGAGAGGTGTCTTCATCTTCCACTCTCCTTTAATTTGGTAAATCTATTTCTGCGTTTCTGATAATGATTTTCCCAAAGGCTTCAAATTCTTTGACAAACTTTTCACCAGGCCCATAAATTACATACTGATATTTTGTAAAAGAGAGATATTCTCTGGATACATCAACTACATCACTTTGAGTGGCTGTTAAAATTCTTTCCCAATATTTGTTGAGATAGTCCTTAGGAAATCCCTGAAGTATGTATTCACTATTTACATAAAGTAGTTTTTGTGGGTCCTTAACGATATCAACAAGTTTATTTTTAATGCAATTTCTGGCATCTTTTAGTTCACCTTCTGTGGGAGGATTTGTGATTATATCTGCGAAAGATTTTCCAGCAAGATAGGTTGCAAAACCTGTTCTCTCAGCAGGGGCATCAAAGAAAACGGTAAAATATGCTCTGGAGGGGATATATGAAAAATAGAAATTAAATATTACATTTTCCGATAGGTCCCTGTCAAATTTCAAAGCATGCAAGATCCTTGCAGAAGGCGAATCTGAAACAAGAAGAACTGACATCAAATCTAAAACAGGGAAATCATCTTCAATTTTTCTTTCTTTTGGAAAATGTAACTTTTTTCCTATCCCGACAAGAGATACGGGAGCATTAACCTTTTGCAAAATGGTAACAATACTTTCATTATCGTTTTTATCAGGGTGAGGACAGCTTTGCGGACTTTTAGACGGCGTCGTGGCAAATATATTTCTGGCATTTCTTATGAGCATTTCAGCCTCCATTGAAGTTGTAACACCTATAAAAGTATTAGAAAGTAAATAAAATTTCTTGTAGAACTCTACAATTTCTTCTCTGGTGATTTTTTCAATCTGATTTGGAAGAATGTTTTGAGATTCAATTGCATTATCACCATAAAGAAGAGTAAAAAGAGTTTTAAATACTTTTTTTGAAGCATCATCTGGTTTTGAAACTATCTCTTTTTTTAAAGAATTTTTAACTTCACTGATACTTTCTTCATCCAGATTGGCATTTAAGATAAAATCTTTCAATATATTGAGGCAAAGATCATAATCTTCCTTAAAGGATTTGACTTCAATTTTTACCCATTCGTAATCCATACTTGTAGAGATTTCTATTCCTTTGTCTTTTTTCAGAGAATCAAGTTTGTCCTCTGGAAAATTTTTGGTTCCAGAAGTTAAAATAGAATAGAATGTCAATGAGGCCACTCCCTTTTTAGTGTCGCTTCCACAAACTTCCCCTGCCCTGATGTAGCAAACTATATGCAGGAGTTTCGTATCTGAAGGAAAGGCATAGATTTGTAATCCATTTTGAAGAACTTCATAACTTCCATTGCTAAATTGCGGATGATCTTCTTTTACATTAACACTACCCTCTTGAAATGAAAATGAAGAGATCGCAAAAAGAACGGAAATGGCTAAAATAAAAATATTTTTCATTGTGTTACTCCTTTAAACAAGCAAAAAAGGAATTGGCAATCCTGTTAGCGTCCTGTTGGGTCATTTTTTCAAGTGAAGTAGTGTAATCAATAAAATATTGTGGATCTCCTGATATCAGAAATCCCTCCCCAATACTTCTTGCAAGGTCATCAATTTTCTCTGAATTAGAATAAACATTTTTTAAAATATTTCTTTTTATTTTTTCAAAATCCTGAGACGACAGTTTAGAGAAAACATTCTTTTCGAGGGAATTTCTGAGATTCTTCCTTGCTTCTTCCCCAACAGAATTTTCTTTTAGTTGAAATCTTAAAAGGAATAAATTGGGAGGACAGAGACCAGGATCTCCATTTATAATCATTCCTCTCAATACCTGCTTCTTAAATGTTTCAGAAAAGATTGGACTATCAGACTGAAATAGGTTTGATGTAAAAAGATCAAGCATTGCCTCCCTCTCTGGTTCAATGTCATCCTTTTTGATTGTCAGAAGTAATTCATCTTCGATCAAATAGCTAAAGACCTTTTTATCATTCTTTATTTCATCCATAAAAAGAGGTTTTTCCTGATCTGATACAATTTTCCCAAAGAAAGTTTCAGCAAGATTGTCCACATATTCAAATAGATAATCCCCGCATATCACAATGACCCCAAATTTTGGATTTAGCGCTTTTTTAAAGTATTCTCTAAATTTTTGCATTGTTATTTTATTGGCATTTGGTAATCCCCTTGTCATCTTTCTTCCAAAGGAATCTGAATAAAGAATTTGATATTTATCATTTACATTCTCTTTTGCTACTTTACTCTGGTAATCATAAAGAATTGCTCTTTCTTCGTAAAAATTTCTAAACGCGGGTTGTACAAACCACTCACCTTCGATAGCCATAACCGCTTCAAGAGATTCTTTTGGAAAAGAACTCCCTATTTCAAAAAAATCTTTACTTGATTTGGCATATCTATTTTTTGCCCCAAGGTCGTAAAACCATTTGGCAAAAGCCAGAGGTGCCTGAAGAGGTTCAATCTTGCTCTTAAGAAGGAGAGCCTTTTTAATCAGATCATCAACATCTTTTCCACTTTTTCCTTCTGCTTGCAAAAGTGTAATCTGGTCTCCAATATTTTCAAGATCTTTAGATAATTTGCTTTCTTCATCAAAATTCTTTGAGCCAATTCTTACAGTCCCTTTAAAAGCCATCATTTCAAGCAGTTGTGACTCACCTTCGTAACCAAATTCATCATACCTGCTTCCTGCTTTGAATCCCAGATAGATTGAAGAAATTTCAGAATTTGGGATTTTATAATAAATCAGTGTCATTCCATTTTGAAGTTGCTTTTCAAAAAATCTCGTAGAATCAGAACTATCCGTTTCTGAAAAAGCAAAAAAAGAAAACAAAAAAGATATTAGAAATAGAACTTTTTTCATCTTCCACTCTCCTTTAAACAATTTTGTTCAACCAAAAATGATATGAAATGGAGACAAATTTCGTGGTATTCTTGAATTCTTGGAGTCAAATCTCCTTTAAAGATTATAGATTTGTGAACATAATCCTTTATTTTTCCGCCATTTCTTCCTAAAAGAGCAATGGTTTTTAATTTCATCTCTTTTGCCTTTTTTAAAGCACTAAGAACATTTTCAGAATTGCCAGATGTGGAAATTCCAAACGCAACATCACCCTCTTTTCCTATCGCTTCAATTTGCCTTTCAAAAATGGATTCAAAACCAAAATCGTTCCCAACCGAAGTTAAAATACTTGTGTCGGTTGAAAGAGCAATAACGGGGAAACCTTTCCTATCTTTTTGAAACCGTCCAACCATTTCAGCGGCAAAATGTTGTGCCTGAGCAGCACTTCCACCGTTTCCAAAGACCAGAACTTTATTCTCTCTTTTGAAGCAACCTGACATTACATCTGAAAATTCCACGATATCATCAATATCGTTTCTTATTGATTCTTCAATAATCTTTAAATTTTGAAAGATGGTTTCAAGTTCGCCTTTAATAAACTCTTTCATAAAGGTCCTCCAATCAGTTTATTTTACCACAGAAGGAACTCTCTTAACATCTTTTATAGTTTTGGGTTAAAATAAAATATGAGCATTAAGAAGAAAATTGTATCTACAATTTTTGTCAAAAATCCCATTGATGTAAGAAATGAGGTTTTATTATCCTTTAAGGCTGGCGCAGACATTGTTGAAATAAGGATAGATGGGCTTAAAAATATAAGTGTGGCAAGAACGCTTCTTGATATTCCAGAAGAATACCCGGTAATTTTTAGCGGAAATCCAACATTTTGCACTTTATCTGAAATGAAATTTTTTATGGAGGCTCAAAAAAAGGGTGCTTTCGTGGATATTCCATATTCGGAAAATCTTAAAATCCCCCACACACTTGATAAAAATAAACTAATAATTTCATTTTACGGTAAAGTGGAAAATTACAGTTTTTATACAAGACTTGCCCACAGATTGGAACATCTTGCGAAGTATGTCAAGATCGTACCTTACAGGGAAAATTTTTGCGATTCTGCCCAATTTTTGAAATGGACATCAAGGATGATAACCCATCCGAGACTCATTGCCTTCCCTTCTGGACCGGAAAGCAAGTTCGCCAAAATTCTTTCCCCTGGTTATGGCTCACGGTGGGTTTATTCTCTTTCACCACATTCTTTGAAGACAATGGAAGGTGATATAAGGCTTGAAGAGTTATTAAAATATGAACCTCTGCTAATATCAAATAAGACAGAAGTGGTAGGACTTTTTGGCTACCCTCTTAATCACACTGAAATTCCAGAAATATGGAACAGATGGTTCAGAGATCAGGATATTGATGCTATTTGTGTTCCATTTATTTGCAAGGACATTCAATCTGGCATTGCAGGACTCAGTTATTTAAAAACAAAGTTTGTGGGGGTAACATCTCCGCACAAAATGGCCATCATAAATTATCTTGACAAAGTTTCAAAAAAGTCACAAATTTGCCACTCTGTAAATACAATAGTTGATGACGATGGCAAACTTTTCGGTTTTACAACGGACATTTACGCTCTTTTGAGATGTCTTAACTTTGTTGAAGAAAATGACAA
Source organism: Candidatus Aminicenantes bacterium UBA4820 (assembly GCA_002402325.1). Classification (GTDB taxonomy): domain Bacteria; phylum Acidobacteriota; class UBA4820; order UBA4820; family UBA4820; genus UBA4820. The sequence goes on along the minus strand of DHFQ01000056.1, from coordinate 7,296 downwards.
AATTCTTATTTTAGGAACTGGTGGGGCAACAAGAAGTGCTATCTATGCTTTAAGAAGAAAGGCAAGAATTTTCGTTTCGTCGAGGAATGAAACTATGGGAAAGGAATTATGCAATTATTACAAAGTTGATTTCATCCCATGGAAAGAAAAGGAATCAGGCGACTACAATGTTGTTCTTAATTGTACCGCTATTGGTTCGGATGGAAGAAACATTCCCTGGCAGAAAGATAAAGGATTTAATGCGAAATATCTTCTTGATATGGTCGTAATAAAAAATCTTACGCCGTTTGAAAAATTTGCAAAGGATAAAGGGGCAAAAATAATAAGGGGCAAAGAATTTCTTTATCACCAGGCTAAGATGCAATTCAGAATTTTCTTTTCAAAATTTCTTAAACAAAATCAATAAAGACTACTTCTGAGGGAGATAAAAACCTTATCGGTAGCCAAACAAAGCCAACTCCTCTTGAAACATAAAAAGGGAACAAGAATCTATTTTTTTCAAAATAACCAGAGGGGAACTCCTTTGAATATTTATCCTTAAAAGGAAGAAATGGTTTTTTCTTGTTAAAAACAATTTGTCCTCCGTGGGTGTGACCAAAAATCGCAAAATGAACATCATCTTTATTTGTGAATGAAAGCCCTTCTGGTGAATGGCAAAGAAAAATTGTTTTTTTCGTTTTTAAAGAGTTAAATTTTGGATTCCCATATTTCATATCGTCTATTCCATAAACTCTTATAAAATCGTAGGGTTCCTTTAAAACGACCTCTTCATTGATAAGAACTTTTACATTATTATTATTTAAAATGGATGTTATTTTCCCCCTTATATCTTCCGTATCGTGGTTTCCAAAAACAGCGTAAGATTGAATAGGTGGAGATATTTCTTGAAGAAACCAATTAAACTGATCAGCTCCGCAGTCATCAAGAAAAAGGAAATCCCCCCCCAAAAGTAAAATATCGTATCTTTTTCCTTTTAAAGTGCCTACCAATTCTTGAATCACTTTTTTACTAATAAGTTTTCCAAAATGGAGATCGCTTAAAAAAAGTGCTTTTAATGGTTTTATTCCTCTCTTTGACAATCCGAAATCAACAGTTATATGACTCTCCACAATTTTCCCCTGAAAACCCAATTTGGAGGATATTTCAGAGATAAAATCGCTGAAATACATGACTTTTGCAATTTTAATCGCCAATTTTCTTAAAGCGGGAACATTTTTCATTTTACGGTTTTCATTATCATCTCCATCTTTTAAAAAATAGAGGATATGATTTTTTAATTCCAGTGTGAATTTGAGATAAGTCCATTTTCTCCGCAGCCAGACACTTCAGGTTCAAGGGTTATATGACTAATTTTCCACTTCTCTTCCAGATCTGTTTTTAAATTTGTGAACAATTCTTCTACCACTTTAATTGATGATTCACCTTTGATTTGGATATGGGCTGTCATTAAAATCTCATCTGGTCCATTTTGCCACAGGTGTATGTGGTGTATTGAAACCTCTGGATATTTTGATTCCACAAAATCAGATATTTCCTTTATATTAAGCCCATAAGGAACACCTTCAAGAAAAGTTCTTATAGTCTTAAAGAAAATTGAAATCGTGCTTTTTATCACAAACAGTGAAACCAAAATTGTGGCTATTGGGTCAACATATTTTCCAAAAGAAAATCCATAAAAGAGAGATGAGATGATAACAATGAGGGAAACCAGGGCATCCTGACACATATGAACGAAGGCTATTTTAATATTAACATCGTCTTTTCTATGAGAATGCAGTAATATCGCAGATGCAAAATTCGCAAGAAAAGCAAAAGATGCAACCAAAAAAACGATTAGCGTTTTTGGAGGATTTATTGGAGTTAAGAGACGCAGAATTGATTCTCTCAAAAGAAAAGCCATAAGCACAAAGAGTATCATTGCATTGAAAAATGCGGCAAATATTTCTACTCTTCTAAAACCATAAGTGTGTTTTAAAGTTGGCGGCTTTCTGCCCGCTATTCTTGAAATGAGAGCAATAAAAACCGCCAACAGGTCAGTTAAGTTATGAAAAGCATCGGAAATTAAAGCAAGGCTATTTGTTATGAATCCAAAAGCAAGTTCCACAAAAAAAATAGCCCCGTTTAAAATTACACTTAGATAAAGTGGTTTGTCTGCTTCCTTCTTGATCATATTCTTTTTAAATTAGAACAGGACAATTCCTATTCAACTGGTTCAAAGAAAGCCTTTGGCTGCTGGCATACAGGGCACGCCCCCGGTGGTTCTGGACCTTCGTGAACATAACCGCACTTTAAACATTTCCACCTTATAGGCTTTTCTCTTTTAAAATAGGATTCATTTTTTACCTTTTCTAAAAGTTGAAGATACCTTTTCTCGTGTTCAACTTCAACTTTGCTTATAAGCCTTAACACAGTCGCAACAGGTTTAAAACCTTCCTCTTCTGCCACTTGAGCAAACTCCGGGTACATCGTTGTGTTCTCATAATGTTCACCATCGGCTGCAGATTGAAGATTTTCAGCGGTTGACCCAATTTTACCCGCAGGATATGATGCATCAATCTCTACCTCGCCACCTTCAAGAAATTTAAAAATTCTCTTCGCATGCTCAAACTCATTCTCCGCTGTTTCAATAAAGATTTGAGCAATCTTCTCGAAATTCTCCTTCCTTGCCTGTTCAGCAAAGAGGGTGTAACGGTTTCTTGCCTGCGATTNNAGATTCTTTTCGGTCTTTGTTCCTTTTAATGAAGCCATATATTCCTCCTTATAAAATATTTGGGGATAAAACCCCCTACATAAACAACCTTGAATTAAATTTTATTCCCCCAAAACATAGGCAAATATTAAAGGAGCAACTATCGTTGCATCAGATTCAACTATGAACTTTGGTGTATCAACTCCAAGTTTTCCCCATGTTATTTTTTCATTTGGAACAGCCCCTGAGTAAGAGCCATAACTTGTTGTTGCTTCAGAAATCTGACAGAAATAACCCCATAAAGGAACATTTTTCTTTCTCATATCTTGATGAATCATTGGAACCACGCATATAGGAAAGTCTCCGGAAATCCCGCCACCTATCTGGAAGAATCCTATTGAATGTTTTTTTGATGTTTCAATGTACCAGTTTGCGAGTTCCATCATATACTCAATCCCACTTTTTAAGGTCAGTGGATTTTTAATATCACCCATAAGACAGTGCGCTGCGTACATATTTCCTAAAGTTGAATCTTCAGCGCCTGGAACAAATATTGGAAGGTTTCTTTTTGCTGCCTCAAGAATCCATGAGTCCTCAGGATCTATCTGATAATATTTCTCAAGTTTTTTTGATAAAAGGATTTTGTAAAGAAACTCGTGATGAAAATACCTTTCACCCTTTTTATCTGCCTTTACCCACTCTTCTAAAACAACCTTTTCAATTCTCCTCATTGCCTCTTCTTCCGGGATGCAAGTATCGGTTACTCTGTTTAAATGTTTGTCAAGAAGTTTTTTTTCATCCTCTGGAGTCAAATCTCTGTAACCCGGCACTCTAACATAGTAATTATGTGCTACAAGATTGAAAATATCCTCTTCAATGTTTGCACCTGTTGTTGTAATTGCGTGGACTTTTCCCTTTCTTATCATTTGAGCAAGAGAAATTCCAAGTTCTGCTGTGCTCATTGCACCACCAAGGGTAACCATCATATAACCGCCATTTTTCAAGTGTTCTTTGTAGCCTTTTGCCGCATCGATTAGTGCTGCTGCATTAAAATGTTTGAAATGTCTTTCAATAAATTTTGAAATATTTCCTCCTGCCATTGTCTCTCCTTTTTAAAATCAAAAAGGGGGGCTTATGCCCCCCAATCTGTGAAAAATTTATCCGTTCCTTTTTACGAAATCTTCCATAAATGAAACGAGGGTTTCAATGTTTTCAACAGTTACAGCATTATACATTGAAACTCTAATTCCTCCCAATGTTCTGTATCCTTTTAATCCGACCATATTGTTCTTCTTTGCCTCATCGATGAATTTTGTCGTCAGTTCCTCATTGGGGAGGAAAAAGTCAACATTCATATAAGAACGATCTTCCTTTACTTTGACAAATCCTCTGTAAAAATCGGAGTGTTTGTCAATGCAACCATAAAGTAGTTCTCCTTTTTTTAGGTTGTTTTTGTAAATCACTTCAAGCCCACCTATTGATTTATTGTAGGCAAGGACATTTCTTAAAATGTAAATTGAAAAGCATGGCGGTGTGTTAAAAAGACTATTTTTATCGGCGTGGATTTTGTACTGTAGCATACTTGGGAGTTTGTCTGAGCACATTTCAAGGAAATCATCCCTTATAATTGCAACCACTAATCCAGATGGACCAAGGTTTTTCTGTGCCCCAGCATAGATAAATCCAAATGGCTTTACATCAAAAGGCCTCCACATAAAATCTGAAGACATATCCGCAGCAAGAGGTTTTCCTTTTGTATCGGGCCAATTTTTCCATTGAGTTCCGTAAATTGTATTGTTGGAGCATATATGAACATAAGTTGCGTCATCATTGACCTTTATTTCGTCGGGTCTCGGTAGTCTGCTAAATTGCTCACTTTCAGTTGAAGCGATACATCTTGCATTTTCACCCGCAACGATTTGAGCCTCCTTGAAAGCCTTTTTAGCCCATTGACCTGTTACGATATAATCAGCCTTTCTTCCGCCCCACAAAATATTCATTGGAAGCATTGCAAACTGAAGATTTCCTCCGCCTTGAAGTAACAAAATTTTGTAATTGTCAGGAATGTTTAAAAGTTCTTTGGTAAGGGCAATAGCTTCGTTATGGACATTGTCATACTCTTTTGCCCTATGCGAAATCTCCATAACGGACATCCCTGTCCCTTCAAAATCAAGAAGTTCCTTCTGCGCTCTTTCCAACGCTGGAAGTGGTAACGCCGCAGGTCCTGCATAAAAGTTTATCTTTCTCATTTCATTTTCCTCCTAAAACTTTGTATTTGACAAAATTTCAACAATTTTATCTCCGATTCTTAAAAGATTTTCTTTTGAATTTGCACCGATGTGTGGAGTCATAATTACATTTGGCATCGATAAAAGTGGATAGCCTTCAGGTGGCGGGTCAGAGGGCCAGACATCGGTAGCATAGCAGGCTATCTTCTGAGACCTCAAAGCATCGAAAAGTGCCGTTTCTTCAATAACCTTTGCCCTTGAAGTATTTACTATCACTACGCCATCTTTCATCATTGCGAATTTTTCTTGATCGATCATCCCTCTTGTTTCATCTGTTAGTGGCGTGTGAATAGTGATGTAGTCGGACTTTTTTAAGACCTCTTCCAGAGAGACAATTTTTGCGTAAGGATTGGATTTTATGTATGGGTCAAAAGCGATTACTTCCATTTCAAATGCTTTTGCCCTTTTAGCGACTTCGGTCCCTATTCTTCCAATTCCAATTAAACCGAGTGTTTTTTGGTAGAGTTCCGTTCTCTTGATCTCTTTCTTAAGCCACTTTCCCTCTTTCATTGAGTTGTGAGCCTCTATCAACCTGTTTGGATAGGCAAGCATCAAAGCCATAGCGAGTTCAGCAACCGCAACTGAAGAAGCCTCAGGCGTGTTCATCACTGTAATGTTTCGTTTTTCACACGCTTTTTTGTCAACATTATCAAGCCCAACTCCACCTCTAATCACAAGTTTTAAATTTGGCGCACCAGCAAGAAAATCCTCCGTCACTTTTGTCTTTGAGCGAATAAGTAAAACATCTGCATCTTTGAGCTGAGAAATGTCCGTTAAAACTTCACCAATTGAAGACAACCTCTTTGGTAACGATGGATCAAACGAATCTGCGATTAGTATTTTCATCTTACTCTCCTTTCACTCCTCAAGGAGTCTAACAAAAAGTCCTGATCTTAATTTTGGTTCAAACCATGTCGATTTCGGTGGCATAACTTTTTTTGAATCTGCAACTCTCAAAAGTTGATCTAAAGATGTGGGGTACAAAGCAAAGGCAACCTTCCATCCTTCATCAACCCTTTTTATAAGTTCCTTCATTCCCCTTATTCCGCCAATAAAATCAATTCTCTTATCGGTTCTTGGGTCCTCAATTCCAAGTATTGGTGCAAGAAGGTTTTTCTGCAAGATTGAGACATCCAATGAATCTATGGGATCATCCTCAGAAAATGTCCCCTCCTTTGCTTTTAATCTAAATGTCTTCCCGTTTAGATACATTCCGAATGTGTGAATCTTCTCCGGTTTTAAATTTTCAGATTTTTCAACAGTGAATTTTTCAGAAACTCTTTTTAAAAACTCCTCTTCAGTAAGGTTATTCAAATCCTTCACGACCCTGTTGTAATCCATAATTTTTAGTTGATTGTGAGGAAACAAAACAGCCATAAAATACTCATAGGGAGCATCAGGTCCTTCTTTCAATTTTTCTCTAAAATATTGCCCCATTCTAACTGCTGCTGCAGTCCTGTGATGCCCATCCGCAACATAAAGCGCGGGAACATCATTAAACAATTTTTGTAATTCATTGATCTTCTCTTCCGAAGAAACGATATAAAGTTGATGCCTTATTCCATCATCAGTTGTAATATCATAGACAGGTTCACTCTTTTTCTTTTCCTCTTCCACAATCTGGTCAATTTCACTCTTTGCCCTGTAAGTTAAAAAAACTGGTTCCGCATTTGCCCTTTGCTCAATAACATGCCTTGTCCTATCATCCTCTTTGTCTTTTCTTGTCCATTCGTGAATCTTTATTTTGCCCTCCTCGTACTCCTTCACAGAAGAAAGGCAAACAATTCCATTTTGAGCGTGATCTCCCATAACCTGACGATAAATGTAAAAGGCTTTTTTCTCATCTTTTAGAAGGTAACCCTTCTTTATGAACTTTCTTAGATTTTCCGCTCCTTTTTTATAAACAGAATCATCATAAAGAGGATGGTCAGGCTCAAAATCTATTTCCGGCTTTGAAATGTGAAGAAAAGACAAATCGTTTCCTTTAGCATACTCTCTTGCCTCTTCAGAAGAAATCACATCATAAGGTGGTGCTGCAATCTTCAAAACACTTTCCACAGGCGGCCTATACGCCCTGAATGGCTTTATCTCTGCCATATCTTCCCCCTTCAATAAAAGTTTTCAAATTTAATTATATCATATTAAAAAAGAAAAAGAGATTTTCAGTCAAACCTTGAAAAATGCAAATTGAAAACAATTTAAAATTTAAAATAGACCTCCCCTCCTTTAAGGAGAAGAAGACCCATCCTCTCCTTTCAGGGGACAAAGGGGAGGTTTCCACAACTCTCCTCCCATTCCAGGTGAGGCTGGGGCAGAATG
>DHFQ01000074.1 GCA_002402325.1 Candidatus Aminicenantes bacterium UBA4820 | reverse complement strand
TACCTGCGTCAAATAAAGATATAAAGCACTGTCGGATTTTGGGTAATGATCGACTCCTTTTTTATACTAAATTTTTATGCCATAATACAAAAGGAGGATTTGATGTTCAAAGCGGTCAAAAGATTGTTCGGATTTGCCTGTCTCACTTCTGATATTCTTTCAATAATTGTTTCCTTTTTTTGTGCTTACTTGATAAGGGCAAATATTCTACCACTCATTCCCTATTTCAAAGAGAGAGTTTTTTTTCCTTTTGAACAATATATTCCCGTTGGACTTTTATCATCCTTTTTTCTTTTATTGACTCTTTTCCTTTTGAAGGGCTACAAGCAAAACCCTGGTGTAGCCCTGCATCAGACTTTCATTCTTCTTTTGAAATCGGTTTTCCTCTCTTTCTTCCTGACTCTTTCAGGAATCTTTTTATTAAAACTTCTTTATGTATCAAGGACTTTTGTGTCTCTCTTTTTTATCTCCTATCTTTTTATTGGCACATTTTCTCGTCACCTTGTTTCTTTAAGGTATCGTTCAAGTTTAAGAAGAGGCATTCACAGCAGAAATCTTGTTGTAGTTGGTTGTAGTAAAGTTACAAGGGAATTGCTTTCAGAATTAAAATCAGATAGTGAAACAGGGTTTTCCGTAAGGGGATTTTTCCTTCCATCAGATGATGAACCAGAGGGAGAATTGGAGGATATTCGATCGCTGGGAATCGAGTTTCTTGGTAATATTTATGAACTTCCCAGTTTTCTTGAAAGGGAGGTAGTTGATGCTGTTGTGATTGCTGAAGATATACAAAAAATAAAAAACATTGAAGAAATCTTCATTCTTTGCGAAGAGTTGGGCGTTGAACTTGCAATGTCAATGAAGATTTTTCCTCATATAAACACTCCGATTTACTTTGAGAAACTTGGCGATATTCCTCTTTTACACTTTGCTATGACTCCTAAAGCAAGTTTTCAACTTTTTCTCAAAAGACTTATTGATATTGTTGTATCATTTTTTGGAATTGTTCTTCTTTCTCCCCTCTTTATTTTGGTCGCAATTTTGATAAAGGTTACAAGCGAAGGTCCTGTCTTTTTCGTTCAGGAGAGAATGGGTCTCAGGGGAAGAAGGTTTAATCTTTACAAATTTAGAACAATGGTGAAAGATGCCGAGAAAAAACTTGAAGAGATAAAACATCTAAATGAAGTGGATGGGCCTGTCTTTAAAATTGAAAAAGACCCAAGACTTACACCGATAGGAGGCTTTTTGAGAAAAAGTTCAATTGATGAACTTCCTCAACTTTTCAATGTTCTAAAGGGAGAGATGTCAATCGTCGGACCAAGGCCTCCAATTCCGTCTGAAGTTAACGAATATGAAAGGTGGCAAAGAAGAAGACTCTCGATGAGGCCGGGTCTAACCTGTCTATGGCAAATTTCGGGAAGGTCAGAACTTGACTTTGATACATGGATGAGGTTAGACCTTCAATATATTGATAACTGGTCTTTGACACTCGATCTTATAATCATTCTAAAAACAATTCCGGCAGTGCTTTCAGGAAAAGGGGCAAAATAGTTTTCATTTTCCCAATTGCAGGATATGAACCGCTTCGCCTAAAGCAGCCTCCGCAGATTCAAGCAATGCCTCACTCATACTTGGGTGCGGATGAATAGTTTTTGAAAGGTCATCAAGAAAGGCGCCCATTTCAATTGCAAGTGCAGCCTCAGAAATGAGTTCTGATGCATCCATTCCCACAATTTCAACCCCTAAAACTCTGTTCGTACCTTTTTCAGCAATGATTTTGACAAAGCCCTCAGGGGCATCAAGAGTAAGCGCTCGTCCGGACACATAAAACGGAAAAGTTCCTGTTATGACATCAATTCCTCTTAAGTTTGCCTCAGTTTCAGAAAGTCCAGCCCACGCGATTTCTGGGTCCGAATAGATCACCGCAGGTATGACAACGCTATCAAATGCCGTGGGAATGCCTGCTATTGCCTCAGCGGCGACCTTTGCCTCTCTATAAGCCTTGTGTGCAAGCAATGGACCACCAACTACATCACCGATGGCATAGACATTTTCTAAGTTTGTCTGCATCTTATCATTGACCTTGATAAAGCCAGAATTGTCAATTTCAATATATAGAGGTTCAATCCCAATATTTGATGAATTTGGTTTTCTTCCAAGTGCAATCAACACTTTGTCTCCCTCAACCTTTCTTTTTTCTCCGTTCTTCATTTCAACTTCAATGGAAACTTCTCCATCTCTTTCAATTTTATTTGCTTTTGAGGAAAGAAGAACTTCAATATTCAACTGAGAAAATCTTTTCATAAGCGCTTTTCTCACTTCGTCATCATGCTCTTTCAATAAATAGTCTCTTGCTTCAATCAGAGTAACTTTGGAACCAAATTTTGCAAAAAGGGCTGACATCTCAAGCCCGATATAGCCTCCGCCTATTACAATCAATTTTGAAGGAAGTTCTTCAAGTGAAAGTATGTCCCCTGGACCAAGCACTTTTTTTCCATCAGGTTCAAAACCATCCGGGAATTGAGGCGATGAACCTGTTGCTATTATGCATTTATCAAATTTGACATACTGCTCTCCTTTCTCTGATTTCACAGTTAAACTATTTCGGTCTTTAAAAGTTGCAAAACCATTTATTAACTCCACGCCATTTTTTTGAACAAGAAATTTTACTCCATCTGTCAGTTTGTTTACAACAGAATCCTTCCACTTCATTAGATTTTTTAAATTGACAGAAATATCCCCTGAGATTTCTACACCAAATCTTGAAGACTTCTTTGCACTATAAAAGAAATCGGCTGCGTGTATCAGAGCCTTTGAAGGTATGCACCCTTCGTTTAGACATACTCCTCCTAAAGTTGGTGAAGTTTCAATTAAAGCAACATCCTTTTTCAATTGGGCAAGCCTTATTGCAGTGAGATAACCACCGGGACCACCACCAATAACCACAACTTCAAAACCTTTTTCAAGCGTTCCGACGACCATTCTTCCTCCCTAACCTTTTGCAAAAATGAGCGAAGGTTTTTCAAGGTAGAAAACAAGTCTTGATGCGAACCTCGCCGCTTCAGCGCCATCTATGTATTTGTGGTCAAATGAAATTGATATATACATTATCTTTCTTACGACAATTTCTCCATCAACAACCCATGGCCTATCTTTTATTGTGTGAAAACCAACAATTGCCAATTCTGGTTGATGAATTATTGGCGTGGCAAAAACACCTCCGAGTGTTCCCACATTCGTTACAGTGCAGCTTCCTCCTTTTAAATCATCAAGAGAAAGCTTTCTCTCCTTTGCTTTTAAAGTTAAATCTTGAGTAACCTTCGCTATCCCCACAAGATTTAATTTATCAGCATTTTTTATTATCGGAACTATGAGCCCTTCATCTGTGTCAACTGCAAAGCCAATGTTGAAATAGTGTTTAAAAATGAATTCTCCTTTCTCTTCATTAACCGATGCATTAAATTTGGGAAACTCCTTCAAAGTGAGAGTGAGAGCTTTAATAAAAAATGGAAGAAGAGTCATCCTTACCCCCTCTTTTTCGAGGTTTTCCTTTATCTCTTTATAGTAGGAGTAAAGATCTGTTACATCAGCCTCATCAATATGTGTTACCTGTGCAGATTTTTCCTTACTAAAAGCCATATTTTGAGCAATGACCTTTCTTAAATGGGTCAATTCAACTCTTGTCTCAAGACCTTCGCTTAAAACAGGTTCCTTAATGGTTTGCGTAGTAGTTTCAGTCATAGAAAGTTTCGACCTATTCAAATAGTTCTTTAAATCTTCATCCGTTATTCGTCCCCCTTTACCCGTTGGCTCAACGAGGTTTATGTCAACCCCAAGTTTTCTTGCAAGCGACCTCGTATGAGGAGTTGCAAGAACCTTGCCTGCTACTCTTTGAGAAACTTCTTCAACCTTTTTGATGGCTTTTTTCTTTATCTCTTCCTTAACTGCACCCGAAGAAGCCTCATATTTTTCCCCTTTTTCACCAAAGACTGCGATGACATCCCCAACCTTAATTGTTGCACCTTTTTCAACTAACACTTTTAAATATCCCTTTTTTGGGGCGGGAAGATCAACAATCGCCTTATCTGTCTCAACCTTCACAAAAGGCTGGTCCATTTCAACGAAATCTCCCTCTTTTGCAAGCCATTCAACAATTTTACCTTCACTAATTCCTTCTCCAACATCAGGAAATCTAAATTCATATCTCATTTTCACCTCTAATATTCAAGGGTCTCATAAACACCTTCTACAATTCTATCTTTATCAGGAAGATAACGTCCCTCCAGTAGTGCCATAGGGAATGGAGCATCAAGTCCTGTTATTCTTTTTACAGGTGCAAGGAGTGATGTCAACGCCCTCTCCTGAATTAGTGATGATATTTCTGCACCAATCCCAAGAATTTTGGGGGCTTCATGGACAACTATTGCTCTTCCAGTTTTTTCAACAGAAGATATAATCGTCTTTACATCAAGAGGATTTAATGTCCTTAAATCGATCACTTCAACATCGATGTTACTTTTTTGAAGTTCTAAAGAAGCCTCGAGTGAAATTCTCACCATTGCACCAAAGGTGATTATGCTCAAATCTTTTCCCTCTTTTACGACATTTGCCTTTCCTATCGGAATCCTATAAATTTTATTTGGAACATCTTCCCTGAATGCTCTATAAATCCTTTTTGGTTCCATATAAATTATAGGGTTGTTGCTCTCAAGTGCCGAGACAAGCAACCCTTTTGCATCGTAGGGATTTGAAGGCGCTACCACAATAAGTCCAGCCGTGTGTAAAAGAATGGTCTCAAGGCTTTCGCTGTGGTGTTCCGGTGGGTGAATTCCTCCACCAAATGGCATTCTTACAACCATTTTTAAAGGATACTTTCCCCTCGTTCTGTTTCTATATCTTGCTAAATGTCCCAGAATCTGATTTAACGCAGGATACATAAAATCCATAAATTGAATCTCGCAAACAGGCTTAAATCCTCCTATCGAAAGCCCTATTGCGCTTCCAACTATCGCACTTTCAGCAAGTGGAGTATCTATAACTCTCATCTCACCAAATTTTTCAATCAACCCCTCAGTAACCCTGAAAACCCCTCCGTCCTTTCCAACATCCTCACCCATAATTATTATACTTTCATCCTTTTCCATCATTTGAAAAAGTGCCTGATTTATAGATTGTGCGAGGTTTAGTTTTTGCGTTTCAGCCATTTTCTCTCTCCTTTTCTTCAAGAAATACTCTTTCTTCCTTTAAATACCACGGTAATTCATCGTAGACATAATCAACAGCATCCGTGGCTTTTGGTTTTGGCATTGATTCAAATTTTTCAACTTCTTCCTCTATCCACTTACCTATCTCTTTGACAAGTTGCTTTTCTTTTTCTTCATCAATCAATTTATTTGAATGCAAAAACTTTCTGTACCTATCAATCGGATCCCTTTGAGCCCAGAATTCAATCTCTTCCTTGTTTCTGTATTTTGTGTGATCGTCAGAAGTAGTATGATTTTCCATCCTGTATGTTAAACATTCAATCAAAAATGGTCCTTCGCCCTTTCTAATATAATCTACCGCATCTTTTGATGCCTGATAGACGGCAAGGACATCGTTTCCATCAACCTGAATGCTCTTCATCTCGTATGCAAGCGACTTCTGAGCAACTGACCTAGCCTTTGTCTGTTTTGAAAAAGGAACCGAAATAGCATATTGATTGTTCTGTATAAAAAACAGTGTTCTTGCCCCAAAAACAGAAGCGAAGTTCAATGCCTCGTGAAAATCGCCTTGAGATGAGGAACCATCACCAGAAAAACCAACGGCAATTTCATCTCTATTCTTCCACTTAAAAGCCATACCGAGTCCCGTAGCGTGAAGAAGTTGGCTTCCAACAGGTATTGCGGGAGGAAGACAATTCACTCCTTCTGGATGAAAATTCCCCCTTTCATCGCCCTTCCACAATGCATAGATTAGATGAAGAGGAACACCCATTGCCATCATAATTCCATGCTCTCTAAATGAAGGAACGATAAAATCACTTTTTTTTAAATTCAAGGCAAGCCCAGCCTGAGATGCCTCCTGCCCCTTTAGAGAACCATAAGTGTTTATCCTTCCCTGCCTTTGAAGATTTAAAGCCTTCTGATCCAGAAGACGCATTTTTAACATAAGTTCGAAAAGCTTTAAGAAATCTTCGTTTGACAGTTGGGGAATTTCATCTTTTTTATAATTACCATCTTTATCAAGAATCTCAAGTCGCTCGACATAACCATCAAATATCTTTTTTATTGCCATTTAACGGCTCCTTTCATTTTCCATTACATAAATAGAGCAATTATCGTGCCAGAGAAATGTGTAGCACGAAGAGATTCAAATGCTAATACACTCTAATACTAATCAAATACTCCAACTTTTATTTCAGGTTGTTAAGTGGTTAATTAAACAATTTATTTCAAGAGTGAAACATCTTTAGCAATAACTTTGTTTTTCCAGAGTTTATAAAACTTTTTGAATGCAAGAGGTTTTCTTTTCTTTGTGAACCAAAAAACTATCTCTATAACAATGAATAAAAGATAGACCCAGATAATTTCCTCTCGTGAAGATGGAACAAAAAACTGGTAACCCCACAGAAATAGAACAGAGAGAGCCTCATAAAAAGAAAAACGGAGGTTTAAAAGAAATACAAAACCAAGAAATGATTGCAAAAGTGTGAGTATCAACTCTATTTTCTGGTGATGGTCGAACGGAACTCCATTAAGATTTTTTGATGAAATTGCATAGACAATGGGTATCATACCCGCAAGCATGGTCCATTGGTTGATGTTTGATGAAACCATATTCATGAATGCCATTGGAGCACCCTTTATTTTTCTCGCCCAATAGACAGCAGAGACTTTCTCAGGAAATTCACTTAAGAATGGTGCAAGCCACTGGATAAAGACATACTCAGAAACTCCAATAGCGAGAGCAAGAGATTTAAGTGAATGTAGGAAAGGTTCCGCTGTAAACATTATCACCGTAGCACCCGCTATAAAAAGAGCGGATATTGTAAAAATTCGTTTTCGTTTTTCCATAACGACAATTTTTTTTACAGGCCATTCCTCTTCCTCAGGGTTTTCAATCTCCTTTGGAGGAATTTTTTGCAAAATTGCTATATAGACAAAATAAAACATAAAAAGAACAATTCCATCAAGGATATTTAAAGTACCTTTAAAAATGATGAAAATAAAATAAAGTTGCGGAAAAAGAAGCCCCATTACTTCAACTGAATGCTCATCTTCAAGAACAATCTCCTTCAGAAATCTTTTGTATTTTTTATAATAGAAGGCAAAAGTCGTAAAAAATATTAGAGGCCAGCCAAATCCCATCAAAAGCCTTAGAGAACCTGTCAAGTTTGCAGAAACAAGAGAAATTCCATTTGGGATTCTTGGTGCTTCGTAGGCTATAACCGCTTCAACTGCAAATTCTGGTAGTGTTTGAATCCACGCAAGAATTGCAAGGGATAATCCTTGAGAAAGAAAAAATTGAGCAGATTCAGCAGCCCACGCAATCATTAATGCACTTATTAGTATAGACGGAAATGTCCAGAGCGCATTCAGGACACTTGATGCTGCTTTTGCTGATGTTGTTACTAATGAAAGAAAGTATTTCATATTTCTTAATCCTCACTCTTAAATTTTATTGAGGAATTTTGTTTTTTTCGTATCTCTCTTGCAATACAGAAAAATTTGGTTTTGCCCGTTTCTTTTACACACTCTTTAGATAGTTTCATCAAATAAAAAAGTTTTTCTGAATTTTCCCACAAATCTTTGATTTTATCTTTCTTCACATTGCCAATGCTTTCCCTCCACTCAACGCAGGGGAAAACATTTCCGTAAGGATCAATGTGGATTAAATTTTTGCCGATGTTGCAGGTAGAGATTCTCTCACCGCCTTCAAATGGAGAAAAACCGACTTTAAATTTGCTTTCATTGTAAAGTCTCTCTATTGCTTTCTTAGAAGCACTCATTTTCAAAGGATAATCATCCCCATCATCACTTACTTCAAGATTTGGATCCCAATTTAGAGGAAAACCTAAATCATCTGCAATACCCTGAATTTCATCCATCTCATTTTCAGTAGCAGAGGTTAGCATGCATTTCAAATAGACATTTATTCCCTCTTTTTTTAACAAATTTAAACCTTTAATCACTTTGTTAAAGGAAGCTCCTCTTCCACAACTTTTTTCATAACTTTTTTCTGAAGCACCATAAAGACTGATTTCCAAACAGTTTGGACATAACTCTGATAACTTTTTGACTTCCTTTTCTCCTATTAACGACCCATTGGAAAAAATTCTTAAGACAAATGCTAACTCTTTACATTTTCTTGCAATTTCCCAAAATTGCGGGTGGACAAAAGGTTCACCTCCGGTTAGTGTAAAATACAAAACCCCGCACTCCCTCAACTGCTCAAGAAGATCAAAAATTTCATCTTTTGTTAAAGGTCTCTCATTTTCTAAAACATTTTTCTTTCTTTCCTGACCCTCTCTTTCAATTGGATTATAACAAAACTTACAGGCAAAATTGCAGTTAAATGTGAGTTCCAACGAGGCGTAGAATAACCTTCTTGAGTTTAAAACTTTGTCAAAAATAGATTCAATTTCATTACTCATCAAGATTTCTCATCGCTTCAAAAAGGAAATTTTTCTCTTTCTTGAATTCAAGTTCATAGAATGGAAAATGTTCGACTATTTCCCTGCAAATTGGTAAAACTTTATCCATATCAAGATTGAAAGGGCAACTTGCAGTAAGTTTAGCAAAGGCAGTGGGTTTATTCAGTTTTCTTAACCTGTTTTGTTCTCCTTTTTTTAAGGAATAAAACATTTTTATTTTAAAGAAATCAATCTCATCTCTTGATTGTTTAAATTTTGAACCCGCAGGAAGAGGATGCGCGAGAAAATCCTCATTTTCTTTTTTACAGATTAAAATTACATCGTCTCCAATGGTAAAACCTTCTTCTATTAGATCAACCGCTGTTGTCTTGCCTGCAAAATGGTTTCCAAGAAAAATGCGTGTTTCACCATCAATCACCTTAGCTGAAGCGTGTAATAGAACTCCATTTGCGTTTAAAGATAATTTTGAAATAAGGAATCTAAAACAATTCTCAAATGCAAAGGGAACATTTTTTTCATTTGAGATATCAAGAAAAAGCGAAGTTTTAGTCTCCTCTCTACAAACTGCAAAATAATTGGAAAGATAGACCTCGCACTCTTCATCCTCATAAAGTGAAAAATTATCAAATCCCCTATCTTCCAGTCCCTTCAAGTGTATCGTCTCTCCAACTATTATTTTACAGTAAGAGTCTTTTTCTTCACACAAAAACAGAGAGAAATTGTCAATTATGTTTTCCTTTAAATATTCGTTTAGACCTTCAATTTTAAACACAAAATCTGCTATCTTAATAAAAATTGATTTATCACCAAAAGGTTTTAGACCACATTTAAAGAAATGGTAATTTAAACTATTTTTCATATTTACTATTTTTTTCAAAACTTCTTTTTCTTAATTCTGCTACTTTTATTTCGAGGGGTTCAACTTTATAAGGATCGCCATAAACTATTTTTGACCTTCCAATACAGTTAAAACAATATTGATGAGCATCAGTAATCGATTTAACTTTTTTTCCAACCTCTTCAGAAATTTTCATAATTTTTTTTAGTTTATCAGAGTTTTCCCATACTTCAAAAATATCATCCCTTCTAACATTTCCAAGCGGCTCTTTCCATTCTACACAGGGGTTTATATTTCCATAGGGATCGATGTTCAAAGACATTCGACCAACTGTGCAGATTGATCCGCATTCATCCTCCATAAAAGGAGATGAAGATGCTTTAAATTTTGACTCAGAAAAAAGTCTTTCTATATTCTTTTCAGATGCACAGAATTTAAGCGGGTAATCAAGCCCATCTTCAGAAGAGTTAAGAAGGTGATCCCATCTTAAAATTACTCCTAAACTATTAGCAAGTTCCTGAATTTCATCCATCTCATTCTCAGTAAATTTTGATAATATACATTTTGTATAAACAATGACCCCCTCTTCTTTCAAAAATCTTATTGCATTTATAGCCTTTTCAAAACCATCTTCTCTTCCTGTTATAGCCTTGTAAGTCTCTTTTGACGAACCATAGAGGCTTATCTCTACACAAAAAATATCCATTTCTTTCATTTTCTTTGCAGCCTCTTTATCAATCAAAGAACCATTTGAGAAAATTCTAATACAAAAATGTTCTTTTTTTGCAGAAGTTACAATATTCCAGAAGTCAGGATGGACAAGTGGTTCGCCTCCACTAAATGTTACAAAAAGTACCCCTCCTTTTTTTAATTTTGTAAGAAGTTTCTCATATTCCTCGAGGGAAAGTGGCTTTTCTTCAAATACTTTTCCCTTTCCTCTCTCCTGACCCTGTCTTAAAACAGGGTTGTAACAAAATTTGCAGGCGAAGTTGCAATTGAATGTCAGTTCAAAAAAGGCATAAAGAAGCCTTCTATTCTGGTATGCCTTTTCAAAGAGCTTATCTAAAGGGAGGTTCATTCTTCTGTTATCGCCTGATTTTCTTTCAATTCTTTTAAGAAATCTTCAACATCTTTTTTTGCCTCTTCTTTGGTTACATCGTAATCTTTACAGATGGCTTCAACAATCTCATCACTACCCTTTTCAAGATTATCCCAGATAATCGAGCCAACCTCATTCAAAACCTGAATTTCTCCGAGTCTGTTGTGAATTAAAACTGCCTGTCCTTCCACCATCTGCCATGAAACATCAGGATTTTTCTTATACTTATTACCCATAAAAGCCTCCTATTCTATCAAATTAAGGAAAGTCTCATCTTTTTTTAAAAACAATTCAAAAGACGGAACCTTTTTCATAAACTCCATAACACTTGAAATGAGATTTTCATTTCTTATCTTTTTGTCATCAATAAAGAGACAACAGGGAATAAAAACAGCCAACGATTCGGCAATACTCATTTTCTTTAATTGGTTTTCATCTGACTTTCTTAATCTATAACAACCACCAACTTTGTAGATATCTTTACATTTTTCATTTTGAGGCATCTGTCCATAAAATGGAGAAGATGTTGCGTAATAGTCATCACTATTTTTAAAAATGATATTTAAGTCATCGGATAAAATTTTATGTCCCGCATTTTTTGCAAATTCAGCAACTGTGCTCTTTCCATCGCCAGAATCTCCAATAAAAAGATGGGCTTTATCATTTTTTATAAAAGAAGATGAATGGAGTAAAAAGCCTCCCTCTTTTAAAATTCTGTATGAAAAGACCCATCTGAAGTGGTTTTCAAACGATATGAAGTAAGAAACGCTACTTAAATTCTTTTTAATAAAGACCTTAGATATTCCGTCTCCATCAATCTGGTAACTTTTTGCAAAGTTGGATAACAAAATTTTATTTCCATCTTCAATCGTTTCTTCAAGTTTAAGCAACCCATTTTCATTACCTAAAAACTGGTCGTTTTTTTCATAAATTTCAAGAATAAAATCGGGATTTTCTTTTTCCACTAAAAATGGAGAATATCTTTTTTCAAATTCGCCTAAAAATTCCTTTTTTACACCTTTAATAGCAACGATCATTTGTCCTGCTTTGATTAAAAATGTTTTTTTGGATGAAATCATCTTGAAATTAAATCCCAAAAAACGGGTTGCAAAGGAAGTTTTAGTTCGTAGACTTCCTGACTCTTCAAAAATTTCTTAATATTATCAAAAAGAATCAAGTTTCTCTTCTGACTTAGACTTCCCATAAATGAAGAGGCAAACATCGTTGTCAAAGCCTTTATCGTATCAATTTTTTTCATTTCTGTTTCGCTTGATTTAACAAGTTTATAAACTCCTGCAATTTCAAAAATCCCTTTTATCCGCATAGCTCTTGCAATTGCTCCCCAGAACGGGGTGGATGAAGCGTAATATTTCCCATTTTCAGGAATAATTAAAACAAGGTCATCAGAAAGGATTCCCAATTCTGGAGATAATGTTGCTATAGCACTTTTTCCTGATCCTGATGGACCATAAAAAATGTAAGCCCTGTTTTCTTTAACCATTCCGCAGGAGTGAAGAAAAAATCCACCTTTTTCAAGGGCAAGAAGACAAAAGACTCTCATAATAAAGCCCTCTATTGCCAACAAAAGAATTTTTGGTTCCTTATCTCCATTAAGCAATACAAAACCCTCACTTTTATCTTTGTTTATGAATCCCGAAAAATCCTGAGAAAGAATAAATATCCCGTCTTCGTTTTCTTTTTCATCAATTTTTAGCATCCCCTCTTCATCTGGCTTAATAAAACAATCCTTCCCGTAATATACCCTTAAAGTTGAAAGAGCCCTATTATCATTTTCAGAATATCCCTCATATCTTTCAACGAGCCTCGTTTTTAAATCATCATTTAAACCTTCAATCTTGATAGATAATCCTGAGAATCCAACGCTCATCGATTCATTGCCAACTGTTTTTTCCGGTTCTAACAAATTCAACTCCCTTGCTTCAAAACCATTTACCATTTTGCCTTTAAAACCTCTCTTCTTTGTTGGGGGGTCTTACGACTTCAATTTTTACAATTTTCTCTTCTTTTTGAAATGAACCCAACTCATAATCAGCAAAAAAATAGTGTATTTCTTTTTGAGCATTCTCTAAAGAGTCGCTACCGTGAATTGCGTTACACTGGATGTCAGTACCATAGTTCGCCCTTATTGTTGATTTCTCTGCCTTTTTTGGATCTGTTGCTCCCATAACCTCTCTTAAATAAGAAACCGCATCATCTCTTTCAAGTGTACAAACTATCACAGGACCAGAAGTCATAAATTTTATGAGTTCTTGAAAGAAGCCTTTGTCTTTGTGAACAGCATAAAAACCTTCTGCCTCATTTTTTGAAAGTTTTAAATATTTTAGTGATAAAACATCAAATCCTTTATCAAGCAAAATTTGTAAAATTGAACCAAAAGATTTATTTCTTATCGCATCTGGTTTGATTATCGTAAGAGTTCTTTCCTTCATATTCAAGCCTTTTTTGAAAGAAGTTGATTTCCGTACTTGTGTGCTGCCTCTTTTCCCAATGCTAAAGCCTTCTTATTCATCTCTTCCGTGCCCTTTGGAATTCTTCCAAGTAAGGCTGTCTCAAGAGATTTTTCGGAAACTATATTTGTCAACTCTCGTATAAGCCCGAGTGCTACTATATTTGCCACAAATTCTCTTCCGACTCCTTCCTTTGCTATCCTTGTAAGAGGAGCCACAACCACATTCTTGTAATTTGGTGGAATCTTACTCTGGACAAGATCTTCATCAACTATTACAATCGCCTCATTTTTTGTGGAGGGAAGATATTTTTGAAACGCTGCTTCCGTGAAAAGCAAAAGGACATCAGGGTTTGTAGCCTTAGGATAATCAACTTCCTCATCTGAAATTACAACTTCACTCTTTGAGGCTCCTCCCCTTGATTCGGGACCATAAGATTGTGTTTGCGTTGCAAATTTGCCGTCATAAATTGCAGCAGCCTCAGCAAGGATAACTCCACCGAGGACGAGCCCCTGGCCTCCTGAACCAGCAAGTCTTATCTCAAACCTTTTTGCCATTTAAGCCCCCTCTCCTTTTGTCTTTAAACTCTGCCTTAAGAGTTCATATTTTTCACAGAATTCATCCCTCTTTGTTTGATACAAAATGCCAACAGGAAATTTCCCTTTTTTTTCTTCCTCAGAGATTTGGTCTTTTAGTCTAAAATTGTAGGTTATCTCCTTGTATTTTTCCATCATATCCGCCGCACTCCCCCATTTATTAAATCTTCCGTAATAGGTTGGGCATTGTGACCATGCATCAACTACAGATAAGCCCGTAGTTTTGAAGGACTCAAGTATAACTCTATCCATTGATGGAACATCAAGGTCCAGAGCCCTTCCAACAAAAGTCGCACCTGCGGCTATTGCCATATTGCAAACATCAAAAGGTTCTTCAATCGCTCCATAAGGTGCGGTTGTGGCTTTGTATCCCTGAGGTGTTGTTGGCGATGCCTGACCTCCCGTCATACCGTAGATGTTGTTGTTATAAACAATTACTTTAAGATCAATGTTTCTTCTGCAAGCGTGAATAAAATGGTTTCCACCAATAGCCATCATATCGCCATCGCCACCAACAACTATGACCTTTAGATTTGGTTTAGCACACTTAATTCCTGTGGCAAATGCAATTGCTCTTCCATGCGTTGTGTGAAGCGTGTGAAAATCAAGGTAACCGGGTGTCCTGCTTGAACAGCCGATTCCTGAGACGAGTGCTATTTCATCCTTTTTCCATCCCAACTTATCAATCGCTCTTATAATGGACTTTACTATCATTCCATGTCCACATCCAGCGCACCAGATATGAGGCATCTTGTCTTTTCTCAAATAGTCAAAATAGTTTATAGCCATTTTTCACTCCTCAATTTTAGAAAGAATCTTTTGTGGTGTAATTGGTTCACCATCGACCTGATTTATAGGAACAATAGGTGCAACTCTTCCTGTAACTCTTTCAACAATAGTTAGATATTGTCCAAGGTTCATTTCTGGCACAATAACTTTTCTAACCCGTTTTGCACAATTTCTTAAACTCTCCTCTGAAAGAGGATACAAAGTTATTGGTCTGAAAAGTCCAGCCTTAATTCCCTTTCCTCTTGCATCTTTTACCGCTCTTTTTGCCGCCCTTGCGGATGAGCCGTAAGCCACGATGAGAACTTCCGCATCGTCTGTCATAAACTCCTCATGCTTCATGATTTTGCTCTTATTTCTTTCAAGTTTTTCCATAAGCCTCTTGTTTCCCTGCTCCATAAGTTCAGCCTTATTCGTGGGGAATCCAGTTTTGTCGTGGTTTAATCCTGTTATGTGAAATCTGTAACCTTCGCCATAACCGGGAAGTGGAGGAACAAGATCATCCTCATCGTATTCATAAGGAAGATAGGGCTCCTTTTTTGGTTTTTTTCTATTTACGATTTTCACATCGTCTTCAGATAGAATTTCAACCTTTTCCCTCATATGGGCAGTTATCTCATCCATTGCAAAAATAACAGGAGTCCTTATAAGTTCAGAAATGTTAAATGCCTCAATCGTTAAAAGGAAAACTTCGTTGACACTTTCAGGGCAAAGTGCAACGGCAGGATGGTCTCCGTGTGTCCCCCATCTTATAGCCATAACATCAGATTGGCTGGGACCTGTTGGATTTCCCGTTGAGGGACCTCCCCTCATTACATCAACGACAACAGCAGGAATTTCTCCCATTGCTCCAAATCCGATGTTCTCTTGCATTAAAGAAAGACCTGGACCAGATGTTGCCGTCATTGACTTTGCGCCCGCAATCGATGCCCCTAAAATTGCACCCATTGAGGAAAGTTCATCCTCCATCTGAATGAAAGTTCCTCCAACCATTGGAAGCCTTCTACTCATAAATTCAGCGATTTCTGATGATGGGCTTATTGGGTAGCCACCAAAAAATCTGCATCCCGCAACTATTGCTCCTTCACCGCACGCTTCATTTCCCGATAAAAACTTGATTTTCTTTTCCTTATTCATCTTTATTCCCTTAATCAACAAAAATAGCAAAATCAGGACATCTCAACTCACAGAGGTTACATTTCGTACAGGAATCTGGATCAACAACCTCAACGGTTAAAAAACCCATATTCAAAACATTTTCAGGGCAGTAGGTTACACAGATATTGCATAAACCACCCTTGCAGTGTGAAGTTATGACTGTTATCATCACATCTTTTTTGGTTTTCTTTGAGACGCCTTTTGCTACGACCTTTTCTTTTTTGATGTCTTTTAGTCTTTCTGATCCGACATCAATTCCCTTTTCAAAAATACCGCTCTTCTTTTCAATTTTATCAGCCATTTTTTATCCTATCTTATAACTTCCTTCATCTTTTTTCCAATTTCTGTTGGTGATTTAACGACATAGACATTTGCTTTTTCAAGTGTTTCCATCTTCTCTTTCGCAGTTCCCTTTCCACCTGAAATTATTGCTCCTGCGTGTCCCATTCTTCTTCCCGGTGGTGCGGTTTGACCCGCAATAAACGCCACAACTGGCTTTTTTACTCCTTTGAGAAATTCCGCTGCCTCTTCCTCCATAGTTCCACCAATTTCTCCAATCATAACGATTCCTTCGGTTTCATCGTCATCTGCAAAAAGTTTTAAAACATCTCTGTGAGTCATACCCGGAACAGGGTCTCCACCAATACCAACACAGGTTGTCTCCCCAAGTCCTATTTCTGTAAGTTGCCACACCGCTTCATAGGTCAAAGTTCCCGATCTTGAAACAACTCCTATTTTCCCCCTCTTGTGAATATAGCCCGGCATAATTCCCATCTTACACTCACCCGGTGTGATAACTCCCGGGCAGTTTGGACCGATCATTTTGACTCCCCTTTCTTTTACCATCTTTTTCATCTTTGCTTCATCTTTAGCGGGGATTCCCTCTGTTATGCAAACAATAAGGTCCACTCCCGAATCCGCTGCCTCAATAACAGCATCCGATGCAAAAGCAGGAGGGACAAAGATCAAACTTGCATTCGCCCCTTCCTTTTCGACACTTTCTTTGACAGTGTTAAAGATGGGCACCTTCTCTTCCCATAATGTCCCTCCCTTTGAGGGAGTAACACCGGCAACAATTTTTGTGCCATAATCAAGACACTGCCTTGCGTGAAAAGAGCCTTCCTTCCCTGTCAATCCCTGAACAACTACTCTTGTCTCCTTATTTACGAGTATGCTCATATCATTCCCCCATTGCTGCCTTGACTGCTATTTTTGCTGCTTCCTGCAAATTGTCTGCTGTAAGAAAGTTTTTCCCTGAAGTTTTTAAAAGTTCCATCCCCTTCTCTGAATTTGTCCCTTGAAGTCTTACAACCACAGGGAGTTTTACATCAATTTCTTTAGCAGCAGAGATAACGCCTTGAGCGATAACATCACACCTTACAATTCCTCCAAAGATGTTTATCAAAACCGATTTAACATTTTTATCTGAAAGAAGAATTCTAAAAGCATTTTTAACTCTCTCTTCCGTTGCACTTCCGCCAACATCAAGGAAGTTCGCGGGCTTTCCACCTTCAAGCGTTATGACATCCATCGTTGCCATTGCAAGCCCTGCGCCATTAACCATACAACCAATTGTGCCATCAAGTTTTATGTAGTTTAGATCAAATTTTGAAGATTCAACCTCGAGTGGATCTTCTTCTGAAATATCCCTCAATTCAGCTATTTCCTTGTGTCTGAAAAGTGCATTGTCATCAAAATTCATCTTTGCATCAAGGGCTACGACCTTTCCATCTTTTGTAGTTATTAAAGGATTTATCTCTGTCAAAGTTGCGTCGCTTTGCTCGTGTGCGATATAAAGTTTTTCAACGAGTTCACAAAAAGATTTAAACCTATCACCAGTTAGTTTTAAAGCAAAACCAAGTTCCCTTGCCTGATATTTTTGAAACCCTGCAAGGGGATGAATCCACACCTTTACTATCTTTTCAGGAGTTTTTTCTGCGACGGATTCAATCTCAACTCCACCTTCAGTTGACGCCATAATTACATTACACTCCTTAGCCCTATCAAGAACAATCCCGAGATAATACTCCTTTTCAATCTCGCTTGCCTCAGTAATATAAACCTTCTCAACCTTTTTCCCCTCTGGTCCTGTCTGGTGTGTAACAAGGATGTTATTAAGCATCTTTCCTGCATACTCTCTCGCCTCTTGGGGGCTTTTAGCCAATTTTACTCCACCTTGAAAACCATCTTTAAAAGTTCCTTTTCCCCTTCCACCCGCGTGAATCTGCGCCTTTACAACAACCGTTCCACCTATCTCTTTTGCGATTTCATAGGCTTCATCCTTGCTAAAGGCAACTCTTCCCCTTGGTACAGAAACTCCGTATTTCTTTAAAATATCTTTAGCCTGATACTCGTGAACTTTCACTTTTTTCCCCTTCCACAAAAATAATTTCTAAACATAAATTATGCCACCAAAAGAAATTAGTGTCAAACTTCTGTAGAAGTCCCAAAATCCGACATTGATTTATAT
>DHFQ01000058.1 GCA_002402325.1 Candidatus Aminicenantes bacterium UBA4820 | reverse complement strand
TAGAACTAATAGGTGAGATGCACAGATTTATCCCAATTCTATCAAGTTGGAAAGGAGCAAAAGTTACAGAAATTGAGGTTGTTCACCATCCAAGAAAAATTGGCAAATCAAAGTATGGTCTTTCAAGGACATTCAAAGTTATTCTTGATTTATTGACAATAAAATTTTTGGGTTCATTTTTAACAAAGCCGATCTATGCTTTTGGAGGGTCGGGGCTCGGGCTGATTTTTATCTCATTTTTAATCGCACTTTTTACTCTCTATCAGAAGTATTATCAAGGTGCCTACATTCATAGAAATCCACTTTTTACCATCGCCGTTTTCTTTTCTCTTGCAGGAATTCAACTAATTATGATTGGACTTCTCGGTGAAGTTCTTTCAAGAATCTATTTTGAATCTTCAAATAGAAAGCCATATTCAGTAAAAGAAGTTAAAGAATCGGTCAAAAAATAATGTGCGGAATAGCGGGATTTTTTTCAAAAGAAAATGAATCAATAACAGACCTTGAGGAGATGACAGAATGTCTTAACCATAGAGGTCCCGATGAAAAAGGATTTTTCTTTGAAGAGAGAATTGGGTTAGGGCATAGAAGGCTTTCAATAATTGATTTGACAACTGGAAGTCAGCCAATTTTCAACGAGGATAAAGGCGTTGTTGTTTGCTTCAATGGCGAAATCTATAACTATAAAGAATTGAGGAACGATCTTTTAACAGATGGGCACATCTTTAAAACAAATTCTGATACTGAAGTTTTAGTCCATCTTTATGAAAAATATGGCGAAAATTTTCCTGAAAAACTTAACGGAATTTTTGCCTTTGCCCTTTATGATAAAAGAAATAAAAAACTCCTTCTTATTAGAGACCCAGTTGGGGTAAAGCCTTTATACTACGCAGTTTTAAAAGATAAAATTCTGTTTGGGTCAGAGCTAAAATCAATTTTAAATTATAAAAATTTTTCTCCATCTCTTGACCTAAAATCTGTTGCTCTCTACTTTCAGATGGAGTATTTCCCCGCTCCACTCACACCCTTTAAAGAGATTAAAAAGCTTCTACCATCACACATTCTGGTTGCAAAAGCGCCCGATGATTATAAAGTGATAAAATACAATTCATTCAATTTTTCAAATGAAAAATTGAGCGAAAGAGAACTTTGTGAAAAAATAAGAGAAACGGTTTTTAAATCTGTCAAAAGGCAACTAATTTCTGATGTTCCACTCGGTGTCTTTCTAAGCGGTGGTGTTGATTCAACAATCGTTACGCTTGCAATGAAAAATTGGGGCGGAGATGTGAAATCTTTCTCAATAGGCTTTGAGGAGAAAGATTTTGATGAAAGCATGTATTCAAGAATTGCCTCTTCTCATTTAAAAACAGACCATTCAGAGATGACCTTTAGCGAAAATGATGTTTTAAAAGAGATTGAGTTTGTCCTTTCAAAAATTGATGAACCCCTTGCAGACCCATCTCTATTTCCAACTTCTCTTCTTTCAAGGTTTGCGAGAGAAAAGGTAAAGGTTGCCTTAGGTGGAGATGGGGGCGATGAACTTTTTTGCGGCTACCCAACCTATTTAATCCACAAATATTTTTATCTTTATAAATTTACTCCGAAATTTTTAAGAAAAAATTCTCTTTTGCTTGCAGATAAAATTCTTCCTGCAGGAGAGGGCAATCTCACCTTCCCTTACAAAATGAGGAAATTCATTGATGGTGCAGAATTTGAAATGCCCGAAAGACACTTTGCCTTTATGGGTGCATTTAACAGAAACAAACTAAAAAAACTTATCGCGGATATTGAACTTGACTTTTCTCCTCTAAACTGGATAGAGGAGCCACCCTTCAAGGATAGGGTTACAACGGCGGAGTGGCTTGATTTTAGAACCTATTTGATGGAAGATGTTTTGCAAAAAGTTGACAGGATGAGTATGCTTTCATCGCTTGAAGTTAGAGTTCCCCTTTTAGATAGGGAGGTAATCAACCTTGCTTTCTCAATTCCCTCCTCAATGAAGATAAAGAGACTTAACTTGAAATATCTTTTAAAAAAATCCTTTGAAAAAGATTTACCAAAAAATTTCTTTGAAAGAAAAAAGAGGGGCTTTGCAGTTCCAATCTCAAAATGGATAAAAGGGGAGTTGAAAGAATTTGTAAAGGATATACTAAATAAAGAAAACTTGAAAGATTTTCCATTTCTCAATTACAAAGAGGTTGAAACAATTTTAAAAGAACATTACGAAGGAAAGCAAGACAACCGCAAACTAATATGGAGTCTCATAATTTTTGTTTGCTGGCAAAGGACTTATTTCAATGGGTGAAAGAAAAATTAAGGTCATAATTATCTTGCTTTTAATCGTTGCGTCATTCATTTCTACCCTTGCTCCCGTTTGGGACCCTGATTGTTTCTGGCATCTTGCCTTTGGAAGATATATCTTTGAAAACAGGTCTCTTGTAGAAAAGGAACCTTTTTCCTTTATAAGAGAAGGTGAAGAAACCGTTGATTTAAGCTGGTTTCCCCATCTTTTATTCTATTCAACTTATAAATACTTTGGATTTAGAGGTTGCGAAATCCTTGTTTCTCTTTTCTCTATACTTGCGATGATTTTTATTATTTTAACGATTCAAGAAATGGAACTCTCTTTAACATCTCTTTCCCTTTATTTTACACTCTTTTTTACAGCCTTTATAGGAAGGTTCAAACTCAGGCCTGAAGGAGTATCTTTGATTTGCTTCTCAGCCTTAATCTATCTTTTGATGAAATACAGAAAAGATGGGTTAAAATCTAAATATCCATTTATTTTGCTATTTTTTATATGGACGCAAATTCACCCATCGTGGATCTATGGGCTCATCTTAATTCCAATTTTTATATTTGAAAAACAAAATTGGCTTTTAAAAAAGATTCTTTTCAAAGATTGGTTTTTTCTATTTCTTGCACCAATTTTTTCTCTTTTTTTTAATCCCTACTTTTATAAACCTGTTATTTTTCCATTTAACTCTTTTCTTGTAATGAGAGGAGATTCAAGTTTTAGAATTGCAGAATGGGGAGCATCACCTTTTAACCTATCAACGATTCCTTTTCTTTTAATTTCAGTGATAACTCTTCTTTTTACTCTTTATCAATTTTTTAAAAAAAAGGAGACCATCCTTCCCCTTCTTATTTCAGGGATTCAAACTATTTTCCTTTTCTTATGGGTCAGGTACTCCTCCTTCGCTTTCATTGCCCTTGCACCTTATGCAACAAAACTTTTTGAAGAAATAATCTCTAAAATTCCAAAGTTTCAAAAAGCCATTACGGTAATAACACTACTCCTATTTATACTTCCCTTTATTTCTATCTTTCAATATAGACCAACAGAAAGAATTTTAAAGGTCAATTATCCAGAAGAAGAGGTTAAATTTTTATTAAAGAACAAAATTAGTGGTAATATTCATCACACATTCGTTGCCGGTGGGTTCATTGAATTTGCAACTTATCCTTACTCAAAATCATTTATTGATGGAAGATATTTTGATTTTGAAAAAACGATAAAAGAGTATGAATCCGCAAATAAAGACATCACAAAATACAAAAATATTTTAAAAAAATATCCATTTGAAATTGCAATTGTTCCTTATTCAGAAGCAAAGGTTTTGGATCCAAAAAGTGCAATTAAAAGAAATGCTGAGGCACTTATCTTTGAAAAGGAAGAGTGGGCACCAATTTTTTATGGTCCCTACGGAACAGTGTTTGTTAAGAGAGAGGAAAAATATTATGACAAAATAGAAAAATTTGAATTTAAGATTCTTTTTCCTTATGATGAAGAAAATATTAAAAGAGAGACCTTTTTAAATGCTTTTTTAAAAGAGGAGTTAAAAAAAGAGATTGAAAGGGCAAGAAAGACGGGAGCAAGATTTTTGAATGATTAAAGACCATTACGAAATGATAAGAAAAAATAAAATTGCCTTCTGGTGGTTTCAAGGAAGAAGAGATCTCTTTAAAGCAATTTTAAAAATGGGGATAAAAGAAAAGGTTGATTTTGGTGTTGACCTTGGATGTGGTCCAATGACAAATGAAAATTTGTATGATGATTTTGCAGAAAATTGGGTTTCCCTTGATTATTCAGTTGAATCTTTCAAAAAGGTGGAGGATGGAAAGTCTTCACTAAAGATAATAGGTAACCTTCTTAAAACTCCTTTAAAAGATTCCTCTTTTGATTTGATACTTTTGCTTGATGTTTTAGAACATATTGAAAATGAAGATGAGGCATTAGGAGAGACTTACAGGATTTTAAAAAAAGAGGGTTTAGTTTTAGTTTCAGTTCCTGCCTTTAAACTTTTGTGGTCTCATCACGACAATCAGGCTGGGCATAAAAGAAGATACACAAAAAAAGAGATTTTGGAAGTCGCAAAAAGAAACAATCTTGAAGTTAAATTCTCAACCTACTTTAATTCATCATTTTTTGTTCCAATATTCATAATAAGAAGGATTTTGAGATTACTTCCAAAAGGTGATAAAAAACTTGAGATAGACCTCTCTCCAGAATTTGTAGATAATTTTTTCTATTTTATTTTAAGAATTGAAAATTTTATAAATGTTAAACTGTTCAGAATTCCATTTGGAACAAGTGTTGTCGCTCTTTTGAGGAAAAGATGAAAGAAATCTTTTGCTGTCCAGAATGCAAATCACCTTTAAAATTTCAAAATAATTCAATTGAATGCGAAAAGTGTAAAAGGCAATTTGAAATTAAAGAAAATGTCTTTGACTTTTCTAACCTTGAAGTTACAGAAGAGACAAATAAAACTGTAAAGCAGTTTGGTGAATCGTGGAAACTCTTTAGCCACATTGAGGATTACCACAAAAGGCAATTTTTAAATTGGATTGACCCGCTCAAAGAGGAGGATTTTAAAGATAAAATTGTCCTTGAGGCTGGTTGCGGAAAGGGAAGACATACGGTTATTGTCTCCTCTTTTAAACCAAAGGAACTCTATGCGGTTGATTTGAGCGAGGCAATTTACATTGCACAAAGGAACCTTCTCTCTCTTTCAAATGTAGCCGCAGGCTTTAACCTGCGTTCCTCTGGTAACTCCACCTTGATAAAGGGAGAGGGAAAGATAGTTTTTCAACCCACTTTCATCCGTTCAGACTTAAAAAAACTTCCCTTTTGTGATAACTCCTTTGATTTAATCTTTTGCGTTGGCGTCCTTCACCACATTGACAAAATGGAGGATGCTTTAAATGAATTCTGGCGTGTTTTAAAACCTTCAGGCAAACTTCTTTTGTGGGTCTATGGAAGGGAGGGAAATGGCTTCATTATTCACTTTGTAAATCCAATAAGAAAGACTATCACATCAAAAATTCCAACAAAAATTCTCAAAATTTTATCCTTTCCATTAACGCTCTTTTTGTATCTAATCTTAAAGACAATTTATGCTCCTTTGACAAATTGGGGGAAGAGAGAATCCTTTCTTTTTTATTCATCCTACTTAGGTTCAATCTCACCATTTCCTTTTAAGGAGATTGATAACATCGTAGTTGACCACCTCTGCCCCCCCATTGCCTACTACCTTTCAAAAGATGAACTTGAGAAAATGATAGAACCGCTAAAGCCATCAAAAACTAAATTCAGGTGGCACAATAAAAATTCGTGGACTGTGCTTGTGGAAAAAAGAGATTGACAAAGTGAAATGAAAGGTTAAAAGTTAAGTTCACATTCACCAAATTTTCGTTTTAATGCCTAATTGGTCACCAAACTCATTTTTCAATTAGACCAAAAGAGCAATTTTAGGCAAGGAACTTTAAAAAGGCTATTCACAAATAACAAATAATAATGGTTAAGTTTGGTAATAAAGTATTAAAAAAGATTTAAGAAATTAAGAAACGCACAAAAAATAATAAGAGAATAAAATCTACTTGTAATTCTTTTTTATTGAATTCCTTGATTTTATTAAAGGTGGGCACAACCAACAAAAAAGCAGGGGGTAAAAAACCCCCTGCTACATTAGGAAAAAAAATTTTTATTAGCAGTGTTTTTGCTTTCCCTCTGGACGCTGGAGGAAAGAGCTGTCTCCCCAAACTATGTCTGATTCATAACAATGGGTTTCCAGAGTTCCAGCTGCTACTGGGGGATTAGCACACCAGCTGGTTGAAATATTCGAAAAAGCATCTACGCCTGGATCGGTACCTCCTCCATCAGCCATATCAGAGCCGTAACACGCCATAGCAAAATGCTGAGATACAGGGGTGCCAAGTTGTAGATTGT
Source organism: Candidatus Aminicenantes bacterium UBA4820 (assembly GCA_002402325.1). Lineage (GTDB taxonomy): Bacteria > Acidobacteriota > UBA4820 > UBA4820 > UBA4820 > UBA4820. The sequence continues at coordinate 2,660 of DHFQ01000058.1, read as the reverse complement.
TTTGTGCGCCATCTGGCCCTACTGTTAGTACATAAGGAACGCCCCACCCATCTGCTGTTGGGATAGCCTGGATGTAATCTGGCTCAAACGCCGGCGAATTAGCAGCGTCAAAATAAACTGTCCCATCTAAGACCGCATTTGGATCGGAGCCATTGGCAACCACGCTTGTAGGCGGATAGCCACCATAATCTGTGCTAAAGGCCTGCAAAGCTTGTGCGAGTGACTGAACTTCGCTGACTGATTTCTTTTGCCTTGACCTTTCAATAGCATCAAGCAGATTGGGGATAGCGATCGCGGCAATAATACCAATGATTGCGACAACGATGAGTAGCTCAATGAGTGTAAAACCTTTTACTTTCTTCATTTTCGTACCTCCTTTCTAAATAAAAACATTCAACTTCCTATTCTTAGCAAAAAGTGTGCCACGAATAATAATCTATGGTCTTCATTATCCGCTTTTACCCTGCAGTGAAAGAGAAGTATTAAGAGTCAGGTTTGGTGAATAAGAATGACACAAATTGTCAGTATGTAAGCCATTATTTGTCACTTTATTAACCCATTTAAAATATTAATTCAATTTCTCACGAAAGTCATTTTTGCGCATTGTCCATCTCCATTTACAACTCTGATACTTACAGGGACACCCTTAGGGAATTTATCTTTTAATTGCTTTCCTCCTCTTAACAATATAAGATTATTATTTTTGTAGGCGCACTTATACCAGGGGTATGTATCGCTCCCAATAAATACTTGACTTGTAGGGTTAAACGAAGCACCAACAATTTTCAAACGAAATGGGGATGAAACTTTTTCTATAGATGTCAGGATTGGTCCTGCACCCCTTATTGAAAACTGGCATAGTGGGTCAAAACTACTGTTACAATAAGATGTTCCATCACCCAATGCTTGAATACCAAAGTAGTATGTTTTACCGTTATATAAAACACATTGAGGGACCTGCATTGAAGTGGTATTTGCAGGAAGGGGTGAACTTTGATAGAAGGGGGATTGACTTAATGAATTTGTGTCCCAAAATGAAACTACATAACCATTTGCATTTGAAACATTACTCCAGACAATAGTAGGCATAGTCGTTTCAATGACATTTCCACAGGGATATAACAAAGAAGGCGAATCAAGAGTTACGCAGATGTCTTCAATGGTAAGAGAGTAACTTTTTTGGAGAGTACACTTAAATCCATCAACTGTTTTAAGGGTAAAAGAGAAGATACCTTTTTCTGTTGGAATTCCAGAAAGTAACCCATCATTGGATAGTGTTAAGCCTGCAGGAAGTTTTCCGGAAATCAAAGAAAAAGTGTAAGGAGGAACCCCTCCACTAACGAGAAATGATTGATTGTAAGACTCCAAATAATAACCATTTGGAATAGAGGAAGGAGAGATAGAGAGGTTAGAAGGGCAGTTTATTGTTAGTGAATAATCTTTGGAAAAGATACAGCCATTTTTATCTTCTACCGATATGGTAAAATTAAAAGCTCCTCCCTCAAGGCAATATCCTGATATTACACCACCAGGTGAAATTGTCAAAGTTGAAGGCAAAACACCCCCGCTTTGCGAGAAGGTATATGGGGAAGCTCCGCCAGTTACTGATATGGTCTGTGAATAAGTGGAACCCACTTCTCCCGCGGGAAGGGATGAAGGGGAGAAAGTAGCAGAAGGACAAACTACCTGTAAAAGGTAATTCTTTGTGGATGTACAACCGATGGAATCTTCTGCAAATACTGTAAAATTGAAATTTCCTATTTTTGTTGGCGTTCCAGAAATAATGCCGGCTGAAGAGAGGGTTAATCCTGAGGGCAGGGAACCTGATTGCAGAGAGAAAGTTACCGGGACACTGCCTCCTGAAAGAGTAAGAGTTTGAGAATAAAGTTGATTCAGCATTCCATTTGGCAATGTAGAAGGATTTATATATAGACCAGGGCAGGTAACATTCATTGTGTAAAATTTCGAAATGTTACACCCTGCTGAATCTTTTGCTGTAATACTAAATTGGGTTGCTCCTGGGGACGTGGGAGTTCCCGAGATTGTGCCATCTGCTGCCAAAGATAGACCAGCGGGAAGAGAACCAGCAGAGAGAATGTATGTGTAAGGGGGAGAACCCCCGCTTACCGAAACAACCTGATTATATACAACTGTGAGTTGACCATCAGGAAGGGAAGAAGGAGTTATATCCATAGAAGGACAAACGATGCCTGTACATAAAAAAGAGCTTACGTAACCAGGATCACTGCTAATGAAAGGTGCATTGTTAACAGTCAAATTAGCGCCATTAGAAACTAACGGCGGATTGGGAGGAATTTCCTGAACAGAGGTATCCATTGGGACTACTGCCTCAGTGCTTTCAAGATCACAGGAATTATTGATTGATCCATTGGCGTCTATCCTCACAAGGAATGTAGTTCCACAAACAATTGCGCCTCCATCTGCTAAACCTTCAATCTTAAATGAAGTGCTTTGCAGATTAGCAATTGAGAAGATTTTTTGCCATATAGTCTCTCCAGAATTATCAAGTTTTATGAGCCAATAATCTCCCCAACCACCAGCACTTAATCTTGTGGCAGCAACCAAAACTCCGCCATCACCTGTAGAAGTTGCAGACAAACTGAAATCTTTCGCTGAACTATTAAAAGATTTTTGCCATA
>DHFQ01000175.1:15131-15901 GCA_002402325.1 Candidatus Aminicenantes bacterium UBA4820 | reverse complement strand
CCAGCCCTTTATTTTTTTTCAGAGAATCTCGCTATTTCAGCACCGACAAGGAAAATCACACTTGAAATGTATAACCACAAAAGTAGAGCCATCAAAGAGCCCATCGCTGCATATAGAGAAATTGAGACCGCCCTTTTTAAATATATTGAGAAAAGTAATCTTCCTAAAATAAAAAGAACCGATGAAAATGAAGCCCCTTTTAGGGCTGAAATCCATTTTACCTTTGCTCCTGAAAAGAATTTGTAGGCAATTGCAAATGATATTGTCAAAACCACGAATGAAATAATCGCTTCAATTAAAGCGGTTAGTTTTCCCCAGAATAGTGAAAATGATGAGAGAAAGGCATAAAGGGCAAAGACCGCGACACATATAACTCCGTAGATGAAAACGCCTGTTATTGCGTGTCCCTGTCTTCCTAAAAAAGCAATTATTCCCTCTTTGTCCTTAACTTCCCAGATAAGATGAAGAGAACCTCTTATCTCCTGAAAAAATCCCGTTGCTCCCCACGCTGCTATTATTATGCTAAAGATTAAAGGATATTTCCCCGGGTGTGTGCTCGCATAGACGACAGCCTTTTCAATCAACTCCGCTGCATTGCTACCAACATAGTAGTGGAGATAGTGGAAAAGTTCACCTTTTGAGGCACTTTCACCAAAAAGAAATCCCGAAAAGTAAGTTACGATGACAAACAAAGGAGCGATTGACATTGCCCCAAAAAATGAAATTGAAGCAGCAAGGCTTAAAATTCTATAAGTTGAAATCCCATAAAG
>DHFQ01000175.1:0-15071 GCA_002402325.1 Candidatus Aminicenantes bacterium UBA4820 | reverse complement strand
TTTGAAGAATCAGGTGCCAGGTATCAAGGAAACGGACATTAACATCGCACTTTACCTCTAAAATCTCATTGAGATTTTTTTTAGAAACGACATTATCTCTCTTTCCTCTAAAGTAATATATTGGGACATTCGTTTTCTTTAAATCTTCTGTAGCATTGACAGACAGAATCTCCTTTATCCTCAAACTTAAAACAGACAATTTAAGCCCCGAATATGACCTTTTTATCAGATTTAAAAGATAGGAATCCCTCACACCTGAAAAATACGCTTTCAAAAGTATGAATGGTTTGGCAAAAATCATAATCGGAGGACAAATTAGATAACGAACCCATTCTGGAATATATTTTACGGGATTTTTGATAAAAGTTCCGACAAGAATTAGAGAATCAAGATAGGGAAGATTCTCTGAAGCTATCATAATTGATAATGGTCCCGAGAAAGATTCACCAAGAAGTGAAAAATGCGTATCCTTTGGGATAAGTTCTTTTACATAACGAATCAACTCTTTATAACCCATTTTTTTATCCTTTGGATAAGAGACCACTATTGTTTTAACACCCTTTAAATGATTGAGCAGAGGTTCAAAAAGTAAGCCACTTCCCTCAAGTCCTGGAAGTAAAATCAAAATTTTGTCAGAGTTACCATTTCCCAACTTAAAACCAGATTAACCTATTTATACCTTACTCCATATCAACGACGAAATTCGTCCATGTGATCTTCACACCTGCCTTTTTCCTTATTTTCTTAATCACAAAATCAAGGATTGATTCATAATTTTCTCCCTGAACGAGGAGGATCATATCCTGTTCACCAGCGGTCAATTCTGCCGACAAAACTTCGGGGCAGGCAACAAGGTCTTCCTTAATTTTCTTTTCAAATCCAGGGTTAATGCAAATCCTCACATAAGCCTTTGCCATTTACTACCTCCAATCTCTGCTCAACTTTAGGAGCAAACTTTATTATACTTCTACTTCAACTTATCAATCAATACAAGAAACTCATCTGGAGTTTTAACTATATAATCCGCGCCAGCACTTATCAACTCCTCTTTTCCTCTAAATCCCCACTCCGCTCCAACAGATAAAACTCCACAATTTTTTGCTGTCATTATATCAGTTTTCGAATCTCCTAAATAGACGATGTTTTCTTTAGGAATATTCAATTTTTTAATAATAAAATTTGCCCCGTAAGGATCGGGTTTTTTTGGATTTCCCTCCTTTGCTCCAAGAACTACGCAAAAATCAATTTCGGGGAAGTAGTATTTAGTTGCGGATAAGGTAAAATCATCTGGTTTGTTTGAAAAAACAGCCATTTTAATCCCTCTTTTTAGAAGAGTTTTTAAAAGGTCTTTGATGCCATCGTAAGGCTTCGTTTTGTTGTGGTATCTCTTTTTGTACTCCTCCCTCAAAAGTTCCAGACAAATCTTTATATTTTCTTCATCTCTTTTATCCTGAGGAAGAGCCTTTCTTACAAGTTCCTCCATTCCTTCACCAATAAATTGCTTGTATTCTTTCAAAGAGTGAAGCGGATAATCAAGTTTTTTTAAAGCAATATTGCAACTATCCATAATATCTTCAACGGTGTTCAAAAGTGTTCCATCAAGGTCAAAAATTATTCCTGTTATTTTGCTCATTTTTTCCTCGTAAGAAGTGCTATCGTTTCTATTCCGTAAGTCTGCGGAACCATATCAAAAAATGAAAATTCTGTTGGTGCGTAACCAAATTCATAAATTCTTCTTAAATCTCTTTCAAGTGTTGGGAGAAAGCAGGAAACATAAAGAATTTTTTTCGGTTGAAATCTTGCAATTGTATCCATTATTTCAAAAGATCCGCTTCTTGGTGGATCAAGGAAAATCACATCAAATTGCCTGCTTTGTGCAAGAAGTTTCAAAATCCATTCGTTAACATCGCCGTTAATATTTTCAACATTTGTAATCCCATTAAAAGTTGAATTGAATTTTGCATCTTTTGAGGCAACTTCCGATCCCTCTATTGACAGAACTTCTTTGCACCTTAGTGAGATAGGGAGGGAGAAGTTTCCCACCCCCGAAAATAGTTCAAGAATGCTTTCATAGTTTGATAAATTCAAAAGTCTTAAGGACTCTTTAATAAGAAGAGAGTTCATCTCAAAATTTGCCTGTGTAAAACTTTTTGGGTTCACTTTGAAATGGATCTCTTTTAAAATCTCCTCAGATTGTTTAATTGAGTAGGTTATAAAACACTCTTCAACCGTCCTTATACTTTGAGTCTCCTCGTTTTCAACGATGATTCCCTTTAAATTCGCAGGGGAAAGTTTCTCAAGAATCTCATTCTCATCTTTAAAAGAGCCTTTGTGCGATAAACTTAAAACATAATCTTTACCAGTTTCAGAACAACTTAAAGAAAAACTCAAAAGTGAATTCTTACACTTTGCGGAGTTTAAACATTTTACAACCTCTTTTAACTTAAGATTAAATTTGTCATCAAAAAGGTAGCAATTTTCAAAATCAACAATGTTGTGCGATTCTTTTTCGTAAAAACCAAAAATCAATTTTCCGTCCTTCACCTTTAGATGAAATTCGCCTTTATGCCTATAAAAAAATGGATTTTTCATTCCAATAATTTCATTAAATTTTGCAAACTCTCTCCACCTTCTCAATATGTTTTCCGCAATTTTTTGCTTTTGTGAAAGTTGAGATGGATAGTTCATCATCTGCAATTGACAGCCACCGCACCTTTTAAAATCTTTGCATAAAGGAGAAACTCTAAACCTTGATGGTGTGATTATTCTCTCAATTTCACCCTCACCAAAGTCAGACTTTTCAAGTGTTATCCTTATTTTCACCCTCTCTTCCGGCACTGCCTTTGAAACAAAGAAAATCTTTCCATTAAGCCTCGTAAGTCCCTTCCCGCCCCAGACTATCTCCTCAACATCAACCTCTGCCCTCTTAACCTTTTCATCTCTTTTGCTTTGAAAATAATTCTTCCTATTTTTCACATTCCACTCCATTATTTTGTTATCTTACCCTATCCTTCACCCATTTTTCAACAGCAATTGAAAATTAAAAATTGGAAGAATTTTCACTTTTTAAAACATAATACTTCTGGTAAAATAAGATTGGAGGTTTGATGTGTTTATCACTTTTGAAGGAGTTGAAGGAAGTGGAAAAACTACACAGATTGGTTTTCTTGCACAATACTTTTTTAAAAAAGGTATTCCATTTATTGTTACAAGGGAGCCGGGTGGTTCACCAATCGGAAGTGAGTTAAGAAAACTTCTTCTATCTGAAGAGAGTAAGATAAACAGAACGACTGAACTTTTGCTATATCTTGCTGAAAGAAGTGAACATATTGAAAAGGTGATTCTTCCTGCCCTTAAAGATGGGAAAATTGTTTTATGCGACAGATTTTCAGACGCTACAAGGGCATACCAGATTTATGGAAGAAAACTTCAAAGAGAAGAGGTTGAAAATCTTATCTACTTTTCAACAAATGGTTTGGAGCCAGATATAACTCTTCTTTTGAGGTTGGATCCAGAAAGAGCACTTTCAAGGGCAAGAAGAAGAGACAAAGCAAATCTATTTTCAGAGGGAAAGTTTGAATCTTACGACCTTGATTTTCACAGAAGGGTTTATGAAGGCTACGAATTGCTTGCAAAAGAATATCAAAGGATAAAGGTGATTGATGCAACAGGAGAGAAAGGTGATGTTTTTCAAGAAATTCTAAAGGCTCTTATAATCGCTGGGGTGATAAGTGAAGCCTAAATTTGGCAAAAAACCCTCTTTCTTTATAAAATTTGCATGGCTTTTAGAGTATCTTTTTGTAAGAGTTGTCATTATTTTTATAAAACCATTTCCATTTTGTTTAAAGATACGCATTGGCAGAAAAATAGGTCTTATTGTCTATTTTCTTGACAGAAAACATAGGGAAATGGCAAAGAAAAACATCTCTGACTGTTTTGAGGGAATTGATGACAGAAGGGTAAAAGAGATAGCAAAAAAGTGTTTTGAGCACTTAGGAAGACTTTTTGTTGAGATAGTTTTTTTAAAAAGTTTGTATAAGAAAATCTTTATAAAGTCAAAAATTGTTAACTGGAATTTTTTACAGGATGTTGCCTTGAAAGAGAAGGGCTATATCCTTGTTTCGGGTCATTTTGGCAACTGGGAATTTGTCGCATATATGCAAAGTGTGCTTGGTTACACTTTGAATATGATTACAAGGCCACTTGACAATCCTCATCTTGAAAATTTTTTTAGGAAAATAAGAGAATCTTACGGAAATAGAGTAATTTATAAAAGAAATGCGGTAAGAGAAATGGTCAAAGCCTTGAAAAAGGGAGAAGGGGTTGCCTTTGTTTTTGATCAAAATTTTGGAGAGGATGGGGCAATTTTTGTGCCTTTTTTTGGAAGATTGGCAGCGACGACTCCCGCACTTGGAAAGGTTGCATCAAGGTTAAATGTTCCGATACTTCCTGTATTTTCTTTTGAAGATGGTTATGGTTACAAAGTGGTCTACAATGAGCCAATTTACCCCGACCCATCTTTAAATTATGATGAAAATGCTATAAAATTGACTGAGAAGGTTACAAATCTTCTTGAAATAGCCATTAAAGAGCAACCTTCAGGCTGGTTTTTTATGCATAATAGGTGGAGAACAAGACCGGAAGATATGAAAAAATGAGCGAATTTGCGGTTTTTTTTGACAGAGATGGGACGATTACAGAAGAGGTTGGATACCTTACAGATTCAAGAAGGTTAAAACTTATCCCCGGGTCTGCTGAGGCAATTAACCTTTTGAATAGTTATAATATTAAGGCGATTGTTGCCACAAATCAAGCAGGTGTTGCAAGAGGTTACTTCAGTGAAGAAATAGTAATTGAGTGCAATGAAAAACTTAGAAATATGCTTGCTATTTTGGGTGCAAAACTTGATGCGATTTACTACTGTCCCCACCATCCCGATGGTTCAAATGAGTCTTACAGAAAAAAGTGTGAATGCAGAAAGCCAAAACCTGGAATGCTTTTAAAGGCACAAAAAGAGTTTTCAATTGACTTATATAAATCTTATGTGATTGGCGATAAGGCAAGCGATTTAGAGTTTGCAAGATCGGTAGGGGCACATCCTTTTCTTGTGGAAACTGGTTATGGATATGGAGAGGTTCATTATAATAGAAAAAATTGGAAAGTTGAGGCAGAAGGAATTTTTTCAAACATTTATCAAGCCGTTTGTTATATCATTAAAAAGGAGTTTTAATTGAAAAACCATTATAAAAAACTTATCAATATCGTCTCTTCTTTCGATGGGGCTAAAATAGTTGTGGTAGGAGACCTTGTCCTTGATAGATTCTGGTTTGGAAATGTTCAGAGAATTTCAAGGGAGGCACCCGTTCCAATTGTAAAACTTGTTAAGACCTCGCTCCTTCCCGGCTGTTGCGCCAATACGGCATCAAACATCGCTTCTTTAAGTGGGATCCCAATTCTTGTAGGGATTGTTGGAGAAGATAGAGAAGGAAAAGAACTTTTGAATATTCTTGAAAATTTAGGGGCAAAAACAAGATATGTTTTGCAGGAAAAAGGGTGGCGAACGCCAACCAAGACGAGGATTCTTGCCGGGACATCTCATGGACCAAAACAGCAACTTGTAAGGGTTGATTCGGGTGAAAATCCATCTTTTAAAAAGGAAGGTGTCGAAGAAATTAAAAAATCCTTGAAAAGAGCGATAAAGGAAACAGATTTTGTGATAATTTCAGATTACGGTTATGGTTTTTGTGAAAGTTGTGACCTTTTATCTCTTTTGAAAGGAAAAGTTGTCGCTGTTGATTCAAGGTTCAATCTTGGCTCTTTCTGTGGTGCCACAACCGCAACTCCAAACGAGGAAGAGTTTGAAAAAGAGATTGGAAAAGAGATACCAAAAGACAACAAGCAATTTTATAAAGAGGGGGAAAATTTGAGAAGGAGATTAAATCTTGAAGCCCTGCTTGTTACAAGAGGAAGCAAAGGGATGGCTCTTTTTGAGAGAAACAAGAAGCCTCTTGAAATTGACATCGTTGGAAAAGACGAGGTTGTGGATGTTACCGGCGCAGGTGATACGGTGATTTCATCATACATTCTCTCTTTGTCAAAAGGGGCTGATTTTGCTGAATCGGCAAACATAGCAAATGTTGCAGGTGGAATTGTTGTCCAGAAACCCGGTACTGCAACGGTTTCTCGGGAAGAGTTGATAAAGCAAATCGAACTTTGGGGAAAGGGAAAAATTTGAAAAATTTCAGGGAGCCAGAAAGCAAAATAATAGAAAGAGAATTTCTTAAAGAGAATCTATCAAAGGAAATAAGAGGTTCAAAAACTCTTGTTTTAACTAATGGCTGCTTTGATATTTTGCACATCGGGCATGTAAGGTATTTGAAAGCAGCAAAGGAGTGTGGTGATATTCTCCTTGTTGCAATAAATTCCGATAATTCTGAAAGAAGACTTAAAGGGGAAAAAAGGCCTATAATTGGAGAAATGGAGCGGGCAATTATTGTTGCCTCACTATATTTTGTTGACTATGTTACAATTTTTGAGGAGGATAATGTTCATTCTATAATAAAAGAACTTAAACCAGAAATTCATTGCAAGGGTGGCGATTACAGTGAGGAAGATGTTCCTGAAAGAGAAGAAGTTCTCAAAAATGGTGGAGTCGTAAAGATAGTAGGAGGTGAAAAATTAAGATCAACTTCGGAATTGATTCTAAAAGTCAGTCAATAGAGACCGCACCCGTAGGGCAAGTTTCGACACAGAGGAAACATTCATTGCAATTTTCAGGGTTTTTTACGACAACTTTTCCTCTATCAACTTCAAAAACTCCCTCTGAACAAATATCAAAACAAAGCTGGTTGTTTTCGCAAAGAATAGGATTGATTTCTACTTCTGCCATATTACCTCCAGAAGTGAAATTTATAACATTTTTTAAAAAATGTAAAGGACGGTTTTACCACTTGACTTTTACCTATTATTAGGTATAAACTAAAAAATGGAATGGAAATGGAATTTTATTTGAGAGGGGAAAAAGCCATGAACTTCCGATTCTGGAAATGGTTTTCTGTTTTGTTGGTTGTTTTAGTTGCGTTACCTCAATTAAATCTTTTTGCTCAGGAGACTCTTAATGCAGAGGAGCCAGAGCAACAAGCCCAGACAACAGCGCAGGAACAAAAAGTTCCTGAGGATATCTCAAAAAAGGCAAGGGAGTATAAAGGTTCTCCTTCTCCGCCAAAGCAACTTATAAAGCAAGCGGATGGACACTGGACGCCTTACAATCCTCCACCCATAAAAGAAGGGGACTACATAATTCAGCAGGGTGATACTCTTTCGACCCTTTCCCAACAGAAATTGGGCAACTGGCTTCTATGGCCTCTTATCTGGGATATGAATCCCTACATTACAGATGCACATTGGATTTATCCCGGTGATCCACTATCTATGCCCGAGAAACCAAAAGTTATAGGCAAAGAAGGCGAAGGTGAAGGAGAGGAGGAAGCAGGTGGTCCGAGAGGTCCTGAAATGATAATAGAAGAAGAGGCAAATCTCCCACCTATCAATGCTAAAGATATCTATTGTTCAGGTTTTATCACCGATAAGTTCAAGATGCCAATTTTAAAGATTGCCTCTTCAGCATCGAGGATTAAAGAATCGCTTGGTGAAGGTGATATCGTTTATCTTAATGGTGGTAAAAACCTTGATGTCGTCTCAGGTGGAGAATATTTTATTATCAACGAGGGTCCTCCTGTTTATCACTCCGTTTCTGGCAAATATATGGGCAAACTTTACGAAAAGATAGGAAGGGTCAAAGTACTCTGCGTTCAAGAAAAAACATCAATCGCAAAAATAACCCTTTCCTGCGATGAGGTTAGATATGGAATGGCTCTTCTACCATTTTCTCCTATACCTATGCCGTGGAACATTCGCGCATCAGAGTCTCTCCCTCTTTGTGAGCAACAAAGCAACAAGTTAAAAGGAAAGATAATCTGGAGTGAAGACCGTCTTGAGAGCGTAGGAAAGCACAGTATAATTTATGCAGATTTTGGTGCGAATCAAAAAGTTATGCCGGGAGATAAGGTTTGGATTTACAGGTACTCTGCATTGGAAGATACTCTTGTGGGAAGCATAACTGACCTTTTCAAGCAGCAACAGATGACAGTTGCAGGAAAAGATCTGTTCAGAGAGAGTAAGTCACCTCAAAAAGTTAAAAATCCAAACAAAGAGTTGGCAAAACAAAAGAAAAGGGATTCAAGACTACCCGAAGGAGCGCAGGTTTCTCAAGAGCAAAACGAAGGGAATGAACTTCAAGCAAAAAAAGGTGATTCAAGATTGCCTTCTGATGTTACAAGAGTTGAATCAACTCAAGAAGAGGGCATCTCTTCCATCAGGAAATATGTTGGCGAGGCTGTAGTAATTTCTACACAGGGAGACACATCCTGCCTTAAAATCATCAATTCGGCAGAAGAAGTTAAATTGAGCGATACTCTGGAACTTGAATAAAGTGTATGTTCTGATGAAAAAAGAGCCCCAATAAGGGGCTCTTTTTTATTTGGAGGAAATATATTTAATCTTGAGAATGATTTTTTGAAAGTTTCAATAAAGGAAAAGGGTGCAGAACTTGCCTCTTTGTATCACAAGGAGTTTAGAAAGGATTTTCTCTGGGATGGTAACCCCCAATTCTGGGGAAGGCAATCGCCAATACTTTTTCCCATTGTTGGAAAGTTGAAAGACGATGAATATAAAATTGGTGATAAAAAATATAAAATGCCACAACACGGATTTGCAAGGGATTCAAATTTTGAATTGATAGGTAAAAGCACTGATAGGGCAACATTTCTTCTTAAAGAAAATGAAGAAAGTTTAAAAAATTATCCTTTTAAATTTTTACTTTATGTAGTCTACGAGCTAACGGGAAATACTCTCCGCATCGCCTTTAGGGTTGAAAACAATTTTGAAGATATTTTGCCTTTTTCAATAGGTTTCCATCCTGCTTTTGTATGTCCATTTGAAGAAGATGAAGAGTTAGAAAACTATGCTCTATTTTTTGAAAAGGAAGAAAATTTGGAGCGGTTGATTTTAGAAAATGGGCTAATAAGTTCAAGCGAAAAGTTTATTTTACAAGATAGAATTCTTGCGCTTGATGAGGGAATTTTTATAAGGGATGCAATCATTTTAAAAAATCCAGAGTCAAAATCTGTTACACTATCAAGAAGAGATAAAAGTGGAGAGAAAATAGGGTTAGATTTTGAAAACTTTGAGTATCTGGGGCTCTGGAAGAAGTTAAAAGCAAGATTTCTTTGCATTGAGCCCTGGCTTGGTATCAACGATTATAAAAGGTTTGAAGGAGATTTTTTGAAGAAAGAGGGAATAGTTATTCTCAAAAGAAATAAATATTTTCAAAGACAAATAAAAATTACAATCACCTTGTAAATTATTTAATTTTTTGGTAAAAATGTATGGAAGGTATTTGATATGATTATTGATAAGGCAAAAGACAGGGCGGACAGGGCAAGAGAATTCCTTGAAAATGGCCAATACAGAGAGGCTGCATCAGCCTTTATTTCACTTGGAGATTACGCCTCAGCGGCGAGGGCTTTAGTTTGTGCCAGAGAGTATAAAGAGGCTGCCAAAAATTATGAGAAGGCTCAAAAACTTCTTGATGCTGCAAAACTTTACCTTTTGGTGAAAGAGTGGCAAAAGGCGGCAGATCTTTTCAGTCTTGCGGGTGATGAAATTAGGGCTGAGGTTGCAAGAGAACAGTTAAAAAGAGTTTCTCCTGAAGTCGTAAAAAGTGATACCCCGCAACCTGCTTCAGTAGAAACAAAAGAGGAGCCCTGGCCTCAAAATGATATTTTTAAAGCATTGAAAAATGGTGATGTAAATATTGCTGTTAATCTCTACTTAAAGCAGGGTGCTGTTTCGGGGTGGTCTTTACTTGCAGAGCCTATGCCAAAAAGTGCCTTATCAGCCCTTGCGGAAATGTTTCTTATGGCGAGGGATTACTCAATAGCGGGAGATGCTTTTAAGAAGCTCGGCAATGAGAAGAAGGCTGCGGAGTGCTATTCTCTTGGCGGGCTTTATGAGGATGCAGCGGAGCTTTATGTTAGATGCAAAGAAAGTGAACTTGCTGCACACAATTTTGAGAAGGCACACCAATTTGATAAGGCAGGGAAAATCCATTTTGAAGAAGGCAGGTTTGTAGAAGCGGCAAGATGTTATGAAAAGTTAAATGACCCAGTCAAAGCTGCGGGAATGTATCTTAAGGCAAACAAATCAGACCTCGCTTTGCCACTTTTGCAATCAATTCCACCTTCTCACCAACATTTTGCTCAATGTAGGCTTCTTGCGGGTAAAATTCTTTTTCAAAAAGGGAAAAGAGAACTTGCCCTTTCTCTTATTGAGCCTTTATTACATTATGACACGCTTTCAGACTCTTCACTTGATATCCTTTATCAGGTTGCAGGGCTTCTTGAGTTTGGTAAAGAGTATGATAGAGCCAAAGAGGTCTATCTAAAAATTCAGAAGACCCGGTTTGGTTATAAAGATGTTGAAAAAAGGATTGAGACATTATCAAAATCAGATGTTAAAGAAAAACAACCGATCGTTTCTCAACCTATTTCCACAGAAGAGACGGTTGAGACAAATGCTTTAAGGGAGTGTAGCTTACTTGACAAACTTACTCTTGAGGATTTAAGAAAACTCTCAACTTCTGGAACAATTTTACATCCAAAAATGGGGGAAGTGATACTCAAGAAAGGTGAGCAGAGCAAAGGTCTATACATAGTATTGGAAGGGGGAATCTCTATCACTTCAGATCCTGGCAACCCTAAAAGCGCTGTTGGTTTTGTAACAAGGGGTGATTATTTTGGACTTGGTGCCCTTGTAAAGGGTCCCTCCCAGCCAAACACATTGATAGCGCAAAATGGAACAAAACTTTTTTTTATTCCTGAGGGTGATCTCGAACATCTTGTAACTACGGAACTTGAATTAGGTTTAAAACTTTACAGGTCTATTGCAGAGCACCTTGTTCAGACGATGGTCAAGATGTCTAAAAAAAGTAAATGAAAAAAATATTTTTGTATCTTACTCTTCTAATACTTTTATCCTGTTCAAGTGAAAAAGTTGTAAAGGAAACCCCAATCAGAGTTGGCATCCCTCCTAATTCTTTGAGACTTTTTGAAGATAAGGACCCTTTCATTTTAAATAATTTTTCAATAATTTCATTGAAGCCAGAAGAAAGAGTTACAAGCCTCGAACTCCTTTTGTTTTCTACAAATTCAACTGCTTTTGATTGCATATTAATTGAATCAAATAAGGCAACTCTTTTGAAAGAATGGGCTTCTAATTTTAATAAAGAGTGGGCAAAAGATTTGAGAGATGAGATTAAAAAACCCTTTCTAACTGAAAAAGGCATTTATGCCCTTCCTTTAACACTTGATTTTCCAGTCTTTGTCTATAGAAAAGATATTTTTGAAAAATGTGATGAACCAAAGACGCTTGGAATCCTGAAAGATGACATAATTTCTTTAAGAAGAAGGGGTGAAGGAAAATTCTTACTCCTCTCATCAGTGGATGAGGAAATCCTTTTTCTTTCCCTTCTTGCCTCTGAGATGGGAATTGTTCCTGATAGATTTTACAACTACCATTCAGTGAAACTTCTAACATTTTTCAATGATTTTTACTTACTGAAAATTCCAATTTCAAAATTAGAAATTTCATTTATAAAAGGCGATACCGTTGCTTCATTTATAAACCTCTCTGAGGCAAAGGGACTAAAAGAAAAACTAAAGATGCAAGGAATAGAATTGGAGGTAAAACCTCTTCCTTCAACTCTTAAATCTTTTGGCGTCTATGATGGTTTATGCCTTATGGGATATGGGTTTGAGAAAAAAAACATAGAACCATTGAGATATTTCGTATCAAAGGAATTTCAGGAAAAACTTATAAAGAAAAACTATGCCCCCTCAATAAAAATAGAGATAAAAGATGAAATTCCTGCAAAACTGGTAGAGAAGACAACCGTTATTCCCTCCCCTTTTGAGTGGGATGAATTGAGATTTTTAAAAGAATCTATTGAAGATGTTTTAATTTATGGTAGAGACCCTGAAACTGCCTTAATGCGTGCTGAGGCAAGGTTAAAAAATGTAGAGAAATGAAAAGAGATTACTCACTTAGAGACAAATTTAGAAGGTATGCCATCGTTGAGCAGTCTTTTCTTCTCTCTTCAGTCATTGCATTGATTGTAGTATCAGTGTTAACAGCACTGTGGCAGAGAAACATTTTGAATAATGCTATCGATTCATATACGGAAGAAGAGGCAAAAAGCCTTGCACGAATTCTAATATATGACCTGAACTCAAATCCAAGATTGTCGAAAATAGCCTATTATGAAGAGCAACTATCACTTTTATCCCGAGAAAAAATCAAAGGTGAAAAAAGTTTTCCACTCGGATTAAAATCTATCGTAAGAAGAAACATTGATTTGCCTGAATTAAGAGTCGCCTTGATTGCCTCTGAAAGTGGTTATCAAATTGGCGAAAATGAAATCAAAGAGGTTAAAAAAGTTGTATTAGAGGAAGAGATTGAAAAGGAATGCTCCTTTTTGTCTCAGGAACTTATGGCAAGAATAACCTTTTCCGATCACTTAAGAGGGGTTTCAATAAATTCAATTTGGGGCTTTTCAAAGATAGAAGCGAAAGAAGAAAGTCTTCTTGAAGATTCCCATTTTAAAAAAGACCTTATCTCTGTAACCTTTCCGCTTCTTCTTCAAATGAGGAAATTTGGAACGGTTGAAGTCCTTGTTGACAGAGGAAGTCTTAAGGGCGTTCAAAAGAAGGTGGTTGTAACGCTTGGTAAGATTCAGATTGGTATTTTTCTCTTTCTTTTCTTTCTGCTTGGCATCTTTTTTTATATGTGGTATAGGTTTTTTAAAAAGATTGAAACCAAAATTGTTCTACCCATTACCAATCTTGCTGCAAGAATGGAGAAATGGGAAGAGGAAACCTCTAAACCCACTCTTGAAAAGGATGAAATTAAAAGGCTTTATGAGGCATTTGATGGACTTTTAAAAAGGTTTGAAGAACAAAAGGAACAACTCATACGGGCTGAGAAATTGGGTTTGATGGAACGGGTTGGTGCAGGACTTTCTCATGAACTAAATAATGCGTTAAATCCAATAAAACTTAGACTTGATTCACTTCTTCTTGAAGAGAGAGCTCCAGTTTTACAGGATGTCAAAATAATCAAGGAACACCTTGAATCCGCCGAAAAAATAATAAAAGACTTGAATGCCTTAAGATTTAAAAGAAGGTTGGATGAAAAAGAAATACTTAAGCCAAAAGATTGGATAGATGTTGTAAAAAGGCTTTTTGAGCCACAACTTTCAAAAAAAATAAAGGTGATTTATAACTACGATGAAAATGAACCTCAAATAATGGCAAACAGGGATATCCTTGTTGAAATTGCCCTTAATTTGTTGCTAAATGCAAAGGATGCAACAGTTGAAGAAGAATCGCCCTTAATTGAATTTTCATTTTACAAAGAGGAAGATTTAGCGATCCTTGAAGTCAAGGACAACGGGAAGGGATTTAGTAGAGAATATCTCAATAACCCGTATGAACCATTTTTTACAACAAAGGCTCAGGGAATGGGGCTTGGACTCTTTATAGTTGAAAATTATACAAAGAAACTTGGAGGAGTTGTAGAGATAGGCAACAGAAAGGAAAATGGTGCATTTGTAAAAATTAAATTTAAAATGTCAGAGGAGAAAAATGGATAAAATATCTCTCCTTGTAGTTGAAGATGACAAAAAGGCATCTTCTGAACTTGAAAGAATTTTTAAGAGACACACAGATTTTAACCTTTTTTTTGCTGATGCTCCTTCAAAGGCGATTGAGATAAGTAAATCAAACACAATTGACCTTGCACTTCTTGATTTGAAACTTCCGGAAATGAGTGGAATAGATTTGATTCCATATCTTAAAGCCAATAATCCTGACATTCTAATAACCATTATGACGGGATATGGAGAAGAGGAGACGCCGGTTATTGCCAAAGAGTCGGGAGTTGTTGATTTCCTTGAAAAGCCCTTAAATCTTAGATACCTTCTTGCATCGCTAAACTTTCAGGAAAGAGAAGCTAAAACAAGAAAAACATTGAGAAATGCTCAAAATATCCTTGACCAATTCTTTCTTATTCTTGATGATGGAGTTTTACTAAAAAAGGGCAATACTATTTTGACATCAAATAAATTGGGGGAAGAACTTTATCAAAAATTTATGGATTCAGGAAAGAAAAGTCTAATCTACAAAGGAAGGCAGTATGAAGAAAGCATAATAGAGAGAGGAGATATAATCTTCTATCACTATAAGGACATAACTTCTGCGATGGAAATGTCATTGTCAAAAAGTAGAACAGAACTTGCAAGGCTTTTATCGCACGAACTTCACAACTCTCTAACACCGCTTAAACTCTACTTTCAAGAGATTGTTTCTTTAAGAGAAGACGATGAAACCTTCAAAGAGACATTGGATAAACTTATAAAAGAGGGAAATTATCAGATTGATAGATTGACGAGGCTTACAAAGAGATTTAAAGACCTATCAAGCAATAAACCTGTTTCAACCGAAGAAGTTGCCTTAAATGAAGTTCTGATGGATGTTTTAAGATCGTTGTCTCCTTTAATTCTTAAAAAAAATATTTCAATTAAAAACGGCGTAAAAGAACATCAGAAAGTTCTTGCCTCTTACGAGGAACTTTTTCAGGTGATACACAATATTATTTTAAATGCGGTTGAAGCGGTAAATCAAAATGGAGAAATTGAGATAATTGCTTTTGAATATGAATCAAATATTTTGATAAAGATAAAAGACAATGGAAATGGGCTTCCTGAACAGCTTAAGGATGATCCATTTGTTGGTTATCTTACGACAAAAGAGAGCGGAACAGGGCTTGGGCTTTTGCTTTCAAAAGAATTAACGCAGAGAATGGGCGGAAATCTTGAAATAAAAAATGGAGATTCTATAGGAGTAGAGGCAACCATCCATCTTAAAAAACCATAACCCAAAATCCGATATTGATTT
>DHFQ01000080.1 GCA_002402325.1 Candidatus Aminicenantes bacterium UBA4820 | reverse complement strand
ACAGGTTACCTTCATATCGGAGGGGCAAGAACCGCACTTATTAATTATCTTTACGCAAAAAAGGTTAATGGTAAATTCGTTTTAAGAATCGAAGACACTGACGAAACCCGCTCAACAGATGAAATGACAAAAGCGATTGTAGATGGGCTTTCATGGCTTAAGATTGATTGGGATGAAGGACCATTCTTTCAATCACAAAGAAAAAAAGAGCACAAGGAACTTGCTATGAACCTCCTTGAAAACGGATTTGCCTATAGGTGCTTTTGTGGTAAAGATGAAATTGAAAAAAGAAAGAATTCTCTTAAAAATCCGAGCGAATGGAAGTATGATAAAAAGTGCAGGGAAATTTCACAAGAAGAATCTTTAAAAAGGGCGAATAATAACGAACCTTTTGTTATAAGATGCAAAATTCCTGAAGGAAAAATAGAGTGGGATGATGTTGTCAAAGGTAAAATTTCATTTGATTCTAAAGAAATTGAAGACTTTGTGCTTTTGAGGAGCGATCTTTCCCCCACTTACAATCTTTCAGTAGTTGCGGATGATAATTTTATGGGAGTAACCCACATCATTAGAGGAGAGGACCACATCTCAAACACACCAAAACAAATTGCAATTTACAAAGGATTAAAGATAGATCCTCCAATTTTTTGCCACCTTCCCTTAATTTTTGGTAAGGATAGGAAAAAACTTTCAAAAAGGCATGGAACAATATCGGTGCTTGCTTTCAAGGATGAAGGAATTTTATCCCTTGCACTTTTTAATTTCCTTGCATCTCTCGGAACCAACCTTGATGAAGAAAAATGTCTTACAAAAGAGGAGATCATTGAAAGGTTTGATCTTGATAAACTTAAAAAATCCCCATCTGTTTTTGATTATGAAAAACTTTTGTTCCTTAACGGTAAACTGATTTCTGAAATGAATTTATCTGCCTTAAAGGAAGAATTGTTTTACTTTTTTAAAAGACTTTACCCTGATATGCCCATACCTCATGATAGAGCAATTGATGTGATGAGGACAAGGAGCAAAACTCTTATTGATCTTGCAAAAAGCCTTTACCCATTTTCAAAAAATGATTTTGATTACGATGAGAAAGCCATTTCCAAAATTGACAGAGTTTTAATACTCAACTATTTTGAGGAATACATTTTAAAGATTTCGAAAATTGAAGAATGGAATCAAGGAGAAGTAGAGAGGGTTTTGAGGCAGTTTGCAGAGGAAAAAGGAATCAAAGCGAGGGATTTAATTCATCCCTCAAGATTGTTTCTTTTGGGGAAAGGTGAAAGCCCATCAATTTTTGATGTTTTTTTTGCTATGGGAAAAGATAGAAGCGTTGAAAGATTAAAAAGAGGCTTTAATTTTATTAGAAATGGAGGCAAAAATGTTTAGGATGGTTCTATTAAGACACGGGGAAAGTATCTGGAATAAGGAAAACAGGTTTACAGGCTGGACCGATGTTGATCTCTCTGAAAAGGGAATTGAAGAGGCAAAAGAGGCTGGAAAAGTTCTTAAAAAAGAGAATTATATTTTTGACATTGCTTTTACATCCTATTTAAAAAGAGCAATAAGGACTTTGTGGATAGCGCTTGATGAACTTGATCAGATGTGGATTCCAGTAATAAACTCCTGGAGGCTTAACGAAAGGCATTACGGTGCTTTACAAGGGCTTAACAAGGCTGAAATGGCACAAAAATTCGGCGAAGAGCAGGTAAAACTGTGGAGAAGAAGTTACGCAGTTCCTCCACCACCGCTTGACCCTTCCGATTCAAGACACCCAATCAATGACCCAAAATACAAAGACTTAAAGCCGGGGGAACATCCAGCCTGTGAGAGTTTGAAGGATACCGTGGCACGGTTTCTACCCTTCTTTAATGAGACAATAGCGCCAACCATAAAAACGGGTAAAAGGGTTTTGATTTCTGCACATGGAAATTCTTTGAGGGCACTTGTTAAATATATTGATAATATGAGTGAAGAAGAAGTTGTTGAACTGAATATTCCTACGGGAATTCCGCTTATTTACGAACTTGATGATGATTTAAAACCCTTAAAACACTATTACCTTGCGGATGAACAAAAGGTTAAGGAGGCTCAAGAAAAGGTGGCAAAACAGGGAAAATCGAAATGATACCTCTGCTAAAATACAACTCTAACAAGTTCAATGTGTGTTTTGGAGGAAAAGATGGATGCTTATGAATGCTTACTAACGAGAAGAAGTATAAGGAGTTTTACTGATAAGAAGGTTTCAGATGACCTTGTTCAGAAGATTTTGACTGCAGGAATGTATGCTCCTTCTGCAAGGAATGAAAGGCCGTGGCACTTTATAGTAATAAGGGATAGGAACACCTTTGAAAAAATTATGAGTTACCATCCTTACGCTCAAATGTTAAAAAGTGCGGATGTTTTGATCGCTGTAGTGGCTGAGCCTCCGGGTGAAGAAAACAAAGGTTATTGCGTTGTTGATTGCTCGGCAGCAACAGAGAATATACTACTTGCCGCACACGCTTTGGGGCTTGGAAGTGTCTGGCTTGGTGTTTATCCAAGAGAAGAGAGAATGGCTAAACTATCTGAAATTCTCAACCTTCCAGAAAACA
This sequence comes from Candidatus Aminicenantes bacterium UBA4820, assembly GCA_002402325.1. Classification (GTDB taxonomy): domain Bacteria; phylum Acidobacteriota; class UBA4820; order UBA4820; family UBA4820; genus UBA4820. The sequence continues at coordinate 2,197 of DHFQ01000080.1, read as the reverse complement.
TAATTCCTATCTCCCTTGTTGCAATTGGCTATAAGGCAATACAACCCACACAACCTGAAAGGTTTGATTTAAGCAAAATCCATTACGAAAAGTGGTAGGGTTGACAAATCTTTAAAAAAAATCTATTGTTATAGTGCGGGGAACCGCAGGAGGTAACGATGAAGTTTAATTTGTTTAGGTCTTTTGTTTTAGCAATCGCAATCTTTTTTCTTTTCAATTTTGCAATTTTTGCAAAACCAATAACGCCCGATCAGGCAAAAGATGTTGCTGACAACTGGATAAGTTATATCATTAAAAACGATGGCGGATGGGGAAGATTTTCTGAAGCAAAAAGTGTTTCTTTAGAGCCCTTTTTTGTCGATGATACTCTTGTTGGATATATTATTCATACCGCACCAACGGGCTATATTCTCGTTTCTTTGGATGATGAACTTCCACCAATAAAATCCTATTCAACCGATGCCTTTTTTGCTCCTGATGCTAATGAGTTTTATAAATGGCTTGGGCAGGAGATGAAAGAGATTGTAACCTATTTAAAAGTAGAACCATCAGATAAAGTTGTTTTTTCCCCTGTCAACAAAACACTCTGGCAAAAATTTGAGAACAGGTCATTTCTTGAATCCACGCCTTTAATGTCAGCCGTTCCCATACCTCCACTTACAACAACAGCATGGGATCAGATGGATCCCTACAACAGGTTTTGCCCCGAATATAACGGTGAAAAGTGCCCCGTTGGTTGTGTTGCTACAGCAACGGCACAGGTAATGAAATATTGGTCCTGGCCACCACAGGGAACGGGGAGCCACAGTTACACTTCGCAAACTCACAGATTTCAACTATCGGCAGACTTTAATCATCCCTATTACTGGGACTTGATGCTCGATTCTTATGGCTTTAGCACAGGCACAGAAGAACAAAAAAATGCAGTAGCACAACTCAGTTATGATTTAGGTGTTGCCTTTGAAATGGATTATGACCCGGAAGGTTCAGGAGCATTTACAACAGACGCTGTTCAAGTTTTACCAGCTTACTTCTACTATTCCAATCAAGTTTCTTACGCTGATTATCCCGGCAACGACACAGATTGGTTTAATCAATTTAAAAATGAAGTAGACAACGGAAGAGTTTCATTGATGTCAATCAGGGGAGACGCTGGGGGACATGCGGTCGTTTGTGATGGTTATAGGACTGACCAGGGAAATATGCTCCATCTTAACTTTGGATGGGGTGGATGGGGAAATGCTTATTATGCAATAAATAATATTGTTGTAGGAGGTAATGATTTTACATGGGTTGGTGGTCAGGAAATAGTTAAACAGATAATTCCAAATGAACCCAGTACGCTTGGTGCTGCATCTGCTGCTTCTCCTATGGGTGGTAAATCTCCCGTTACTGTAAATTTCACAGGGCAGGGAAAAAGAGGAACTCCTCCATATTCCTATCAGTGGGACTTCGGCGATGGAACTCCTGTACAGAGCGGTCAGAGCGTTTCACATATCTACAACAATGCAGGCGTTTATACGGTAACACTTACAGTAACGGACTCAAGCAACCAGACCGCAACTGATTCTCACCTTAAAATCACCGTAACATCAAGTTCGGGATTGTCTGTAACTTTTCAAACCTCTACCTCATCAGGGCAAGCCCCTTTAAGTGTTGATTTTACCGCTATGGCTCAAGGCGGAGTCCCTCCTTACAGTTATACATGGAACTTTGGTGATGGAAATTCTCAAACAACTTCAGAACCTACCATTTCCCACACATACACACTATGCGGAAACTACACTGCAAGCCTTACTGTTAAAGATTCAATCAATGCTCAAGCAAATTCTTCAACTACAATAAATGTCATCCCCGCAACGCCTATTCCAAGAATTGATACTGTTTCCAAGGCAACAAACCCCTTCAGGCTTAAAATTTACGGAAGTAACTTTGTTTCTCAATCAAAGGTAAAAATTGATGGCGTAGAGGTTCCTCAGGTTGTTTTCAAGAGTGGTTCCCGACTTGTTGCAAAGGGTGGAACTGCACTTAAAAATATGTGTCCAAAAGGCGTTGAAGTCAAAATTACAGTTGAAAACGAACCTTGCAATGTCTCAAATGAATGCAAGTTCACAAGGTAGATTTTTAAAATAACTTTTTAGGGGGGAGAGACATTCTCCCCCCGACTTTGACGGTTTATCCTCGTCAACTCTTCTAT
>DHFQ01000083.1 GCA_002402325.1 Candidatus Aminicenantes bacterium UBA4820 | reverse complement strand
TTTGACCGCTCGGGAACCCCTCCACCAAGGGAGTGTTAAGGTAATTAACCGGTTTCCTTTCTTCACGGTCTGGAGCCGATGAGGGGACTTGAACCTCCAACCAACGGATTACAAATCCGCTGCTCTACCATTGAGCTACATCGGCATCTTAACTCATTTCATTGAGTCAAGAACTAATATAATACCACATTTTAAAACGCATTTCAACCCCCTAAACCCCCTTTTAAGACTGATAATTTGGTATAGACTTTCTCTTTGTCAGAGAAAGTATCTTTTTTTTTCGAGTTCAGGTATAATTTATTTGAGAGAAAGGAAATTTTATAAGATGAAAAAATGTAGAGATTGTGGAATAGAAGTGAGCGAAAGCGCAGTTAGTTGTCCAAAATGTGGCGCAATATACCCCTACAAAGAAAAATGGGATGGCTTTGGTTTTGAATATAAATCCAAAACTACAATTTTTGGGTTGCCTCTTATTCACATTTCCTTTAAATATAAAGGGTTTGCTCCTGTTCCAGCAAAGGGAATAATTGCAATTGGTCAATTTGGAGTAGGTGTAATAAACATTTCACAATTTGGTATTGGCATAATCAGTTTGTCCCAGATAACCGCATCAATATACGCTGTATGCCAGATTGGAGTTGCATACTCGTTAATAGCACAACTTGGGCTTTACTGGGATAAAGGTTTCGGACAGATAGTCATCTCTTTAAAGGAATTGTTAAGATACATCAGATAAAAGTTTTTAGAACTTTTTAAATTTAGATTTTTTTAAAATATATTAGCATTTTACTTTTTTTGAGCTGTGTCAACCCAACTCTCAAGTTTTTCCGCCTCTTTAATTCTTCCTGTTTTGCGAAGTAACTTTGCATATTCTGTTGATAGTTCCTTTATCAGTTTTGGATCTGAGTTATGAACTTTTTCGCAAATTGATAATCCTCTCTTAAAACATTCCTCCGCTTGAGTGTTCTTCCCCTCTATAACATAAAGAAGAGCAAGATTTTCAAGCGATTTTGCAACTTCTGGATGATAGTGCCCAAAACTTCTTTCTCTTATTTCAAGAGCCCTTTTATAAAGTGGTTCAGAATCTGAATATCTTTTTTCTTCATCAAAAACAAGTGCGAGATTATTTAACGAATTTGCAACATCGGGATGATCTTTTCCTAAGGTCTTTTCTTTTATTGCTAAGGAGCGTTCTAAAAGTGGAACTGCTTCTGAAAACTTTCCTTCACTATAGTAAAGGAGAGCAAGATTATTTAAAGATGCTGCCACATCAGGATGTTCGGGACCGAGTGTCTTCTCCCTTATTTCAAGAGCCCTTTTCATAAGTGGCTCCGCATCTGAATATTTTTCTTGCTCAACATATATCGCAGCCAATCGGTTGATTAATCTTGCCACATTTGGGTGATCTGGTCCAAGTGATTTTTCCGATATTTGCAAAGAGCGCTTATAAAGAGATTCAGCCTCTGAATATTTCCCCTGATCGTAGTAAAGAAGTGCAAGATTGTTGAGTGTTTCTGCAACATCAGGATTATCAGGACCAAAAGAATCCTGCCTTATTTTGAGACAGCGTTTGTAGAGCGATTCAGCCTCTGAATATTTCCCCTGTTTATTGTAAAGAAATGCAAGAGCATTCAAGGATGTTGCAACTTCAGGGTCGTTCGGTCCAAGACTCTTTTCCCGTATCTCAAGGGCTCTTTTATAAAGTGGCTCAACCTCCAAATATTTACCCTGAAAGAAGTATAGCATCCCTAACGATTGAAGAGATTTTGCTATAAGGATATCGTCGGATTTTAATAGTTTTTTCCTTATTTTTAAAGAGGTTTCAAGAAGTGGTAGCGCTTCATCATAAAGTCCCAGTCCTGAATAGGTTATTCCCATTGTTTCCATCAATCTTGCTTGAACAAGAGGCTGATTCCTCAACTCATTTTCAATTTTCTTTTTTCCTGAATCAAGCAATTCCCTCGCTGTTATGTTCTTGCCCTTTGCTTCGCCCGGATTTGATACCTTAAAAATGTTCACCAGAAAGTCTGATACCTGCTTTGATGTCTCCGCTTCATTTTTTGCAGATTCTTCTGCCTCTCTCGCTATCTTCTCTGCCTTTACTGACTTTATCCAGAAAAATGTGGCAACTATCGCAAATAGAGTCAAAATAGAGATAGCTGAACCAACTAAAATCTTCTTTCTTCTCTTTATTGGCTTTTCAATAATTTCATCAATTCTTTTTACCGCTTCCCTTGCTGTTAATCTTGCATTTATTTCAATGGATGTTAAATCTTTTATCAATGATTCAATATCGCTATCTTCAATAGGAATGACTTCCCTATCACCTTCCTGGTTCTTTGAAAGCAGCGTCTCAAAACTCTCCTCCTTGTTGTATGAGGACTTCCCGGAAAACAACTCTTCAACTACTATTCCAAATGAGTACATATCACTAAAAGGTGTTACCTCCTCACCCTTCGCTTGCTCTGGACTCATATATCCCAATGTCCCCATAATAACTCCCATCGTTGTAAGTCCCCTACCTTTTGAATATGTTACAGCATCAACCGTTTGATCTTTTTCTATAGATTCTGACCCTTCTTTCTTTTCACCTTTTTTTGAATGGGGCATCTCATCCCAATTTGAATAAATCTGCCTTGCAAGCCCAAAATCAAGAATCTTTACATCTCCATCGTTTGTAAAAATGATGTTGTCAGGCTTTAAATCCCTGTGGATAACACCCTTTTCATGAGCAACAGATAAAACTTCTGAAACCTTTCTTATTATTGCAAGTTTCTGTTTAAAGTTAAGTTTATTCTCCCTTATGACATCACTTAATTTCTTTCCAGAAATAAGTTCCAAAACAAGGTAATCTGCATCATCAGTCTCAAGATAGTCGTATATCTGACAGATATTTGGATGACCAAGCTGGGAGAGAATTTTTGCTTCAAGCAAAAAACGAAATTTTGTCTCTTCGTTGAGTCTATTTTCTGCCCTTATGCATTTTAACGCAACTTCCCTGTCAAGTTTTTCATCGTAAGCAAGATAGACATCCCCCATACCACCTTTGCCAATCTTTTCTTTTATTCTGTATCTTCCAATCGTAAAATTTAAAAACATCTATTTTCCCCCCGATCTAATTTTAGATATTTAATTTAACCCATTTTTGAAAGCAAAGCAAATGGTAAAGATTGCGGTTACTCAAATGAAAAAAGTGAAGATTTTTCAATTATCCAAAATCTCCCTTTAAAGCCATTTCAAACTTCTGTTTTTATCCTTTTCATATAAAAAGAATAAATAACATTAAATTTAGCACTTCGTTTTTATTTTATGGTATATTATTTTTCTGGAGATGACGGATGGAAGAAGTTTTGAGTAAAATAAGTGATGTCATCTGGGGTTATCCACTACTAATTCTTCTGATGGGAACGCACATTTTTTTAACGATACGGCTAAAATTCATCCAGAAATACATTCCGCTTGCAATAAACCTTTCTTTTAAAAGGCAGAGGGAGGGAAAGGGAGATATAAGCCATTACGGGGCTTTGACAACTGCGCTTGCTGCAACTATTGGAACAGGTAACATAGTTGGTGTTGCAACTGCAATTTCATCAGGGGGACCTGGCGCAGTTTTATGGATGTGGCTAACTGGAGTTTTTGGAATATCAACAAAATTTTCTGAGGCACTTTTAAGTATAAAGTTTAGAACAAAAAACAAAAAGGGTGAAACGATTGGTGGACCAATGTTTGTGCTTGAAAGGGGTTTGCATTCAAAACTTCTTGCAATTTTATTTGCCTTTTTCACTGCCTTTGCAGCCTTTGGAATTGGCTGTATGGTTCAAGCGAATGCGATAACTTCAATGCTTAAAGAAACATTTCTTCACTATGGTTTTTCAACGGGGAAAGTTGATTTTTTTGTAATTGTTTGTGGACTTACTCTTTCCATTCTTACAGGAATTGTCATTATAGGCGGGATAAAATGGATTGCCAACTTTTGTGAAAAGATAGTTCCTTTGATGGTCATTGTCTATCTCTTAGGTTGCACAGTTCTTCTAATCCACCACTTTGAACGAATTCCAGAAACACTTGGGATTATTTTTTCATCATCTCTGGGAATAAAGGCTGTCGCTGGAGGATTTTTGGGTGCAACAATGAAAGATGCAATAAGATTTGGTGTAGCGAGAGGTCTTTTCTCAAACGAATCAGGGCTTGGAAGCGCACCAATTGTTGCAGCGTGTGCTCAAACAAAGAATGCGGTAAGACAATCACTTGTCTCAATGACAGGGACATTCTGGGACACAGTCGTCGTTTGTGCTATGACGGGAATTGTCCTTGTCAATTCGGGCAAATGGAAGGAGGGAGTAAGCGGCGCTCTCCTTACAAAAGAGGCTTTTACAGACCTGAATTTTTTTGGGCCCATCATTCTTACTTTTTCTCTCTTTTTCTTTGTTTTTTCAACAATACTGGGCTGGGAATATTATGGAGAAAAAGCGACTGAATATTTGTTTGGGGAAAAATCTCAAATTTATTACAGGATTTTATGGGTAATTTTTGTTTTTTTAGGAAGTGTCCTTACTTTGAAAACGGTTTGGACTATGGCGGACATCGCAAATGGCTTGATGGCAATACCAAACTTAATTGCTCTTTTATTTCTTTCTCCCCTTGTTTTGAAAGAGTGTGAAAAATATCTTTTTTCAAATAGATTAGATGAAATTGATCCCGATCTGGAGTAAAATAGATAAGGAGGTTGAAATGAAAAAAATAGTTTTTATTGCGATTTCTTTTTTAATCACATTTTTTGCATTTTCTCAAACAGTGAGCGAAGTTGAACCAAACGGCTGCATAACATTGGTTGGCGGAGATGACCCTTATCAAACACTATATCCATCTTTAACACTTTCAGGAAGCATTTCTTTATCAGACACTGAAGGATGTCTCTATTTTGAATACAGTGATGGAGATGAGTATGTCGAAGACCTTTATGCCCTTCAAATTCAAACGAGTAATTATTATTCAATTAGTCTGAATTTTTTTGGTGCTACAGATCTTGACATCTTTCTAATGGATGAGGACTTAAATATCTTAAATCCTGATGATTGCGGTTCGTACTACTGCGGTATTACCTGCGGGTCGCCAGAAATTATGAATGTTTATCTTGATAGCGGAACATACATTCTTGGTGTAAGTCTCGCAAGCATCTACGGTTGTTTTGACCCTTTAGATTCAACTTATTTTCTCACTGTTTCTCCCGCAAATCAGCCCTTACAAAGATGTGAGGTTGCAGGTCTTTCAAAAGCAGCAAATCCCTTTAGATTGATCGTTTCAGGCAGCAATCTTAATTATGTTTCAGAAATATACATATCAGGAATTAAATGGAATAACTTTATTATAATGGGAAACGACCTAATTAAATTGAAAAAAGGAAGGTCTCTTAAAAACATGTTCCCAAAAGATGGGAGTTGGGTTCCGATAACTTTTGTTAATCAATCAGGTCAATCAACAACAATTCTTTACAATAGAACATATAATATGTGGCAAGAGGGAGGAGAATAATTTAAGGAGAGTCCCTTTTATATAACCTGAAGAAATTGTTTTCCCAGATCAATTTATAATTCTCAGTAAGGTATTTGTCAAAACTATTTTTTTCATCATGCTCAAATTCAAATGTGGCAATGTATTTAGTGTTGGTTTCATCAAGTTTTTTAATTACTTCATCAATTTGCTTTTCAGGAGAGTAAATGGGTGGATTAAAAAAGTCTATTCTCGTTGGGTTTTTTCTTTTTGTTAAAAAATTTAAAAGTGGTATCTGTCTTGTAAAAAGGTAATCATCTTCTGGAACTATTTTTTCAACCGCTTCTAAAAGACCGTTTAATTTTGATGCCAAAAGTGGCTTATCAAGATACAAAACACCAGCAGGAGATTCAATTCTTATGTTCTTTGAATCAGAAAATAAATTTCCAATCCTCAAAACCCCGAAGAGAAGAAAAGAGGAAATTAAGAAAATAGAAACTACAAAGAGAACCTTTTTAAGAATTTTTTGGTTGTCACTTGAAACTTTGTCCAGAAAAAAGGAAAGAAAAATAGATGGAATTGAAGAAGCCCACATTAGATTTATTGGTGCCCACCTTCTTCCTGCGGTTAATAACATCATAAAAGAGCCTGCAATAAGAATTAGTCCGACTCTATTTCTTAACTTTTTCTTTAATAACAACATAAGTGTGCAGAAAATCGTTAAATATGGAATTATTGCAATTGATAATGTGCAAATTGTTGCTATAACATTGTAAAAAATATCATTCCTGAAAACCCCACTTTTCCACACATAGATAATCTCTTTAAATGGATAAAAGATTCCCATCCTGTTACCCTCTAATTGCTTGTATGAAGTAAAGGGAAAAACAACGAGATCATAAAAAATTTCAAAAAATGGGACTTTTATAATAAGATACCCAAAAAGAATTACAATTGGTATAAAAGCACCGGTTGAGTAGTGAATTATGGCTTTTGACCTTTCTTCTTTTTTAGAATAGAAGAAAATGATGATAAAAAGAAAAATTATGTTGTAAATGCCCTGATCGTTTATTGTTATAAAAGTCATCCCTGAAAAAAAGCCAGAAAGGATAAGAGATATTCTTTTTCCATCTTCAAAAAAATAAATCAAAAATAAAATTGAAAATATCGTAAAAATATCTCCAAGCCAATGGTGAGACGCAAAATGCCACATTGAAAAACCTGCCATAGAGGATATTGCAACAGGAATGGTTGCATAAAGAGGCTCTTTTACAACTTTCAAAGTCAAAAGATAAATTGCAAATATAAAAATCATTGATAAAGATATTGCAACTACCCTTCCTGTCAGGACGGTTGCTCCAAAACATTTATAAAAAAAAGAGAGAAAATAGAAAGAAAAAGGAGTGTAGGGAATGAAAAAGTCTCTATATGGCACCTCCCCTTCACTTATTCTTAAAGCGCCCATATTTAAGACGCCCTCATCGCAAATCTCCACACCCTGATTATAATGAAAGAGTGAAATCAAAAAGGAAAAGAGAGCAAATATCAAAGGAAGATATTTATAAAATCTTTTAATTTTCAAAGGTTATCACCTTTGCCCCTCTAATCTTTTTCTCTTTTATTTCTTTTAACGCTCTTGTCGTTTCTTCAAGGCTAAAAGTCTCAACTTCGGGCTTAATGTCAAATTTAAAAGCGAGTTCCAGAAATTCTCTAATGTCTTTTCTTGTAACATTGGCAACGCTTTTGACCTCTTTTTCAAGCCAGAGATGTTCTGCATAATCAAGATTCAAAAGTTCATTTTTATCGAAGTCCTCTTTTCTAATAGCATTTATGACAATTCTTCCAGATGGTTCAAGATGTGTGAGGGCGCACAATATAGGCTTCCAGACGGGGGTCGTATCAATTATTGCTTTAATCTTTTCTTGAGGCTCACCCTCAATGGGATAAGCGAAATCCGCCCCCAACTCCTTTGCGAATTGTCTCTCACCTTCACCTCTTGCAAAAACAAAAATCTTACTTTGTGGATAAATTTTCTTTGCAAGTTTCAACACTATGTGTGCAGAGGCGCCAAAGCCAACAAAACCAAGATTTTCCCCATCCTTAATTGATGCAAGTTTTAAGGAACGATATCCAACAGCACCAGCGCAGAGTAAAGGGGCAACAAACCTGTCCTCAAATCCATTTTCAAATCTGTGTGCAAATTGTGAATTGATTTTTATAAATTCAGCATATCCTCCATTAATCTCTTTTCCCGTAGATTGAAAATTTTTACAGAGGTTCTCAAGCCCTCTTTTGCAGAAATCACATTCGCCGCAGGCACTACCAATCCACCCAACCGCGCATCTATCCCCCTCTTTAATGTTTTTCACATTATTGCCGATTTTGTATGCAATGCCTGAAATTTGATGCCCCAAAATGATGGGGAGTTTGGGAGGTTTTAGCCTTCCCTCAATTTCATCAAGTTCTGTATGACAGATACCTGATGCTTTTATTTTAATTAAAATTTCGTTTTCCTCTATTTCAGGAACTTCAACCTCTCTTAATTCAAGGAGATTATCCTCTTTAAGAATCTCTCCTGTTTTTACAAGTTGAAGGCATTTCATCTTTAAAGACATATCTTAAAACCTCCTTTGCATCCTTTGCTGATACAATTTTGATGTCTTTCACATTTTTCTTTTTTATCTCAATAGCCTTTTTCTTATTCTTTTCTGGAACAACCACTTCTTTTAGTTTAGACCTTTGAGCGGCAAGTACTTTCTCTCTTATTCCACCTACGGGAAGAAGGTTTCCGCTTAAATTAATCTCACCCGTGAAAGCAATATCCATCCTTACTTTCATTTTTGTTATCGCTGATACAAGAGCAACCACTATTGTTATACCAGCCGATGGCCCATCCTTTGGAATTCCCCCTTCTGGAAAGTGAATGTGAATATCTTTTTTTATTAGTTTTTTTGGATCATAGTGAAATTCTTTTAAAATAGATTTAACATAGCTAACCGCTGCCTGTGCGGACTCTTTCATCACTTCACCTATTTGCCCGGTTAAAATAAGATTACCGCTGCCATCAATTAAAACCGCTTCACAATAAAGCAACTCTCCTCCCGTTTCTGTGTAGGCAAGCCCTGTAGCGATTCCAACTTTTTTTTCTAATAAAACTAAATTATCAATAAAAGGCGGAGATTCTAAAATTTTCTCAATTGATTTTTCCGTAATTGTCTTTTCATATTTTTTCCCTTCCGCTTTCATTAGTGCGCTGCTTCTTAAAATCTTTTCAATCTCTCTTTCAAGATTTCTAAGTCCAGCCTCCCTTGTGTAATCTCTAATAATTTTTATAATTGCCTTTTCATCAAAAGAAACATCTGTAATATTTATCGACTTTTTAATTTTTGGTATCAGATATTTTTTTGCAATAATCAACTTTTCGTCTTCACTGAAAGATGGAAATTCAATGACCTCAAGCCTATCAAGAAGTGGAAATGGAATTCCATCAAAAGAGTTTGCGGTTGTGATAAATAGAACCTTTGATAGGTCAAAAGGAAAGCCAAGATAGTTATCAAGAAAATGATCGTTCTGTTTGGGATCAAGCGCTTCAAGCAGTGCAGATGTTGGGTCTCCCTTGAAGTCATAGCCAATTTTATCGACTTCATCAAGCAAAAATATAGGATTCATACTTTTTGCCTGTCTCAGCCCGCTTATTATTCTTCCCGGCATAGCACCAATGTAGGTTTTCCTGTGTCCTCTTATCTCAGCCTCATCTTTTATCCCACCAAGAGACATCTGAACAAATTTTCTTCCCATCGCCTCAGCGATTGCTTTTGCAAAACTTGTCTTGCCAACTCCAGGGGGCCCCACAAAACAGAAGATTTTTCCTCTTTCATCACCTCCTATTTTTTTTACAGCAATGTGCTCAAGAATTCTTCTCTTCGCTTTTTTCAATCCATAGTGGTCTTTCTCAAGGATATTTTTAACAACCTCAATACTTTCATTGTCCTTTGTCTCTTTTTGCCAGGGGAGATCAAAAACAATGTCAAGATATGCTTTAATCTGAGCCGCTTCTTCTGAATAGATTGTGTGGTTTGAGAGGATTTTTATCTCTTTTTCAAGAACATCTTTGACATTTGAGGGAAGGTATATATTTGAGATAAGATTTTTGTAGTATCCTTCCGTTCCATAATTATCTTTTTCCGGATAAAGAGCAGATTGAAGTGTTTCAATCTGTTGTTTTAAATAAAACTCTCTCTGCCTTTTCTCAATGTCCTCGCTTATCTTTTCATCAATTTCATCCTTTAAGTTTTCTATCTGTATCTCTTTAGAAATAATCCCCAAAATTGTATCAAGCCTTTTTAAAGGAGATAACTCCTCTATCAACTTAACTTGCTCCTCCTTTGTCAAATTTAGTAAAGAGGCAACTATATCTGACATTCTTGATGGATCCTCAATTTTTTTCAAAAAGGGAAGAGAATTTTTTATTTCAGGAGAAGAGTTTGCTAAAAATTCCAATTTCCCAATTGTGCTTCTAATTTTTGCTTGTGTTGATGTCCTATCTTTTTCAATAACGCTCTCTTCAAGAGGTTCAACTTTCCCTACCAACCTTGAAAATTTATACTCTATCTTGCATAAAACTCTTGATACTCCTTGAAGAGTTGCGATGTAACCAGCCTTGCTCTCAGGGCTGAAGTTAACTATTTTGCAAAGTGTTCCAATAAGATTTTTATTTCTTTTATCACTATCATAAATGAGTGCAATGTAATTGTCCCTTTCTCTTGGAATCAGGTTTTCTTTTTCAAAAAAAGAATCGCTTAGTCTAAAACTTTTCAATGAGAAGGGAAAAACGACCTGATCCAGAATCCTCCACGCCGGGACTTTTTCCAGACATTCCAATTTATCCACTATTTCCTCTTATTTTTCTTCAGACAAAATCTCAATCTGGTGGGGAGTTCCTCTTCTATCTTTTACCTTTGGAAACTCAATTCTTAAAACACCCTTTTTAAAAGTAGCCTTACCTTTGTGTGTGTTAAAACTACCCTCTATGGCAAATTTTTTGCTAAACTCGCCCCTCTGTCTTTCAATTAAATGGTAAGAGCATTTTTTGTTTTTATTCTGTTTTCTATTTCCCTCAAGAAAAAGATTGTTACCAACTGCGGTTATCTTTAGTGATTGAGGATCAACACCGGGAAGGTCTATTTCAATTACCAGATTATCGGGTGTCTCAAAGACATCGTATAAAGGTGTATATTGAATTTCTGATGAGGATTCATCCGATTGAATCGCTTCAAGTGCCTCAAATATCCTGTTCATCTCCGATTGAAGTCTCATAAGTTCGAGAATTGATGTATAAAATTTAGTCATTGCTTTTCTACTCCCTATTTTTTCCCCACAATTTTTTTACCTCTTCAATGAATTCACCTATATCCCCAAACCTTCTATAAACGCTTGCAAATCTAACATAGGCAATCTGATCCATCTCTTTCAGTCTTTCCATCACCTTGTTTCCAATATCACTTGTGGAAATTTCTCTATCGGGTGAATTTTGAATCATCGCTTCAACTTCATCCGCAAGTTCCTCAAGTTTTATCGCTTGAACAGGCCTTTTTTCACAAGCCTTATATAACCCATTTAGAAGTTTTTCTCTTTCAAACTTTTCTCTTTTTCCATCCCTCTTGATAACCTGAAAAGGAATGGTATCAATCTTTTCATAAGTTGTGAATCTTCTGTGGCATTTGAGACACTCTCTTCTTCTTCTTATTGAGTTTCCCTGAACAGACTCTCTTGAATCAACCACTTTGTCTTCTAAATTACCGCAAAATGGACAGAGCAATTTTCACCTCCATTTTGAATTTTACATCACTTAAAAAGAAATGTAAAGAAAACCACAATTCAAAAGAGCATCATTGCCTGTCCATTTGTCCGTGCAACAACTTTTAGCAACAGACATCCTCAAGTCTAAAAATCTATCAAAAAAGTTTTCCTTTTCTTTTAATCGCACATCAAAAAAAAGATTCCTCTGCTTTTCCGCTTTGAACTATTTTAATTTAGCCCGCCTTTTGCCACTGCTTTCTGCCTTCAATGTGGAGATCGCCACCATAGACATCTCCAACTACTATTAAGGGGAAATCCTCCACCTCAAGTCTTCTAATCGCTTCAGGACCAAGGTCTTCGAAACAAACAACATCAGATTTCTTGATGCACTTGCTTATGAGTGCTCCTGCACCACCAGTAGCACCAAAATAGACAACTTTAAATTGTTTCATCCCTTCTTTGACTGAGTCGTCTCTCTTTCCTTTGGCTATCATTCCTTTCATTCCCTCTTTCATCAACCTCGGTGCGTAAGCATCCATCCTTGTTGCAGTTGTGGGACCGGCAGATCCTATCACCGCTCCGGGGCGGGCAGGAGTTGGACCGACATAGTAGATTACAGACCCTTGAAGATCAAATGGGATTTTCTCTCCTTTATCAAGTAGTTCCACAATTCTTTTATGCGCTGCATCCCTTGCAGTGTAAATTATCCCACTTAACAAAACCTTATCTCCAATTCTTAATTTAATCACATCTTCCTCTTTTAGAGGAGCAATCAGTTTATATTGAGCCATTGGTTCCTCCCACTTACAAAACAATTTCGCCGTGTCTTGCGGCGTGGCAATTTATGTTGACTGCAACAGGTAGGGCAACGAGGTGGCAGGGAAAAACTTCTATATTCACTCCAAACACTGTTACTGTTCCACCAAGCCCGTTTGGACCTATCCCAAGATTGTTGATTTTCTCCTTTAACTCTTCTTCAAGTTGAGCATAAAATGGGTCTTCGTTTCTAACTTCAAAAGACCTCAATGCCGCCTTTTTTGCAAGAAGAGCGCATTTTTCGAAATTTCCTCCTATTCCAACACCGATGACAAGAGGAGGACAGGCATTTGCTCCTCCTGTTGAAACAGTATCAATGACAAATTTCTTGACGCCTTCAATCCCATCACTTGGTTTTAGCATTGCAAGTTTGGACATATTCTCACTTCCACCGCCCTTTGCTCCAAAGACAATTTTAAGTTTGTCCCCTTCAACGATTGAATAGTGTATAATTGCAGGTGTGTTATCATTTGTATTTACCCTTCTTAAAGGGTCTTTATAGACCGATTTTCTTAAGTAGCCGTCAACATAAGCCCTTCTGACCCCTTCCTGAAGAGCCTCCTCAAGGTTTCCTTCAATTTTTAAATCCTGACCAACTTCAACGAATAAAACTGCCATCCCTGTATCCTGACAGTAAGGGAAAATACCTTGTGATGCAATTTTTGCATTCTCTTTTAATTGCTCAATAATTTCTCTTCCCGTTTCGCTTTTTTCATTTTTCAAAGCCCAATCAAAACCCCTTAAAATATCATCTCCAATTTTGTAACATTTTTCAATTGCGAGATTTTTAAGGGCTTCTGTAATCTCTGTAGATTTTATTGTTCTCATTCCTGCCTCCTGATTTGAAAGTTTGAGCGATCAAACTTCAAAATTTTAAAGTGTTAATGACTTCTTTAACATGTGATGCTGATAAATCAAACTCTTTTTGTTCATCTTCTGTCAATTTTATTTTGATTATTTCTCTAATTCCTTTTGCACCCAATTTAACTGGCACTCCGGCAAAAACATCATTTTGCCCATATTCGCCATTGAGATATGCGGAGCAAGGAACAACCTTATTCCTGTCAAGAAGAATTGCCTCTACCATTTCATATACAGCTGCTGCAGGAGCGTAATATGCGCTTCCCGTCTGCAAAAATTTGACAATTTCTGCACCACCGTTTCTTGTTCTTGCGACAATGTCCTCAATTTTATCCTTTGTCAGAAATTCAGTGAGTGGTATTCCTGCCACATTTGTAAATCTAATAAGCGGAACCATATCATCGCCGTGTCCACCAAGAACAAATGCGGTAATATTTTCAACTGAAACATTGAGTTCCATAGCAATAAAAGCCCTGAACCTCGCAGTATCAAGGATTCCAGCCATTCCAACGACTTTTTCTTTCGGCAATCCTGAGACTTTATAAGCGGTGTAAGCCATAACATCAAGCGGGTTTGTAACCATAATCACAGTAGCGTCGGGACAATATTTCATCCACTCTTCCACACAACTCTTTACAACCTGAAAGTTTGTCTGAACAAGGTCATCTCTGCTCATACCTGGTCTTCTTGCGATGCCTCCTGTCATAACGATTATATCACTACCTTCTGTTTCTTTGTAATCACTTGTTCCGGTTACCATACAATCGTGCTTTTGCACTGGTGCAGCTTGCCAGATATCAAGAGCCTTTCCTTTGGCAAGTCCTTCTACGATGTCAACCAGAACCACATTGGCAAGTCCCGATTCTGCAATTCTTAAAGTGGTTGTTGCTCCAACATTTCCTGCTCCTACAACTGCCACTTTTCTTTTACACATTTGATTCTCCTACTTAATAAATCTAACAGTTTTCATTTTATACTTTCGATGTCAAAGCGTTTAAAAGTCTCTTAAGTTTGATCATTTTTTCAACTCTACCAATCTCTTTGTTTTTTGAAAATTTTGCATAAGGGATTGGGTCTGTTGCTCCAATCTCTTTAAATGCTCTCAATCTTAAAAGGCAGGAGTCACATTCCCCGCAGGCAACATCATTTCTTTTATAGCAAGACCAACTGTAATGGATGGGTGCCCCAAGCCTTGTTGCAATATTTAAAATTTGAGATTTTCTTAAATTGACAAGCGGTGCAACAATTTTTAGGTCTTTTAATTTAGAAGTTCCTTCTTTCGCCGCATCAAGAAATTTCTCTATAAAACCAATTTTGCAGTCCGGATAACCTGAAGAATCTGCTGAAACGGCACCAAAGAATATAGTATTTGCCTCTACTCTTTCAGCATAAGAAACTGCAAAGGATAAAAGTATGCCATTTCTAAAAGGAACATAAGTTGAAGGGATTTCGTTTCTTTCCAGATCTCCTTTCGGAATTTCAATTTTTGCATCCGTCAGGGATGACCCTCCAAGAAGTGAAAAGAAATTTGTATGAGATATTATTGTGTGGTCTTCCTTGATGTTGTAAAAAGAGGCAATTTTCTTGAATGCTTTTAATTCTGTCTCTTCAGTCTTCTGCCCATAGTTAAGATGTAAAAGAAAAGGCTTAAAACCGTTATCAAGAGCAATGGCGAGGGTCGTGAGAGAATCCATCCCTCCGCTTAAAAGAACGACACATCTCTTCTCTTCTTCCATCAAAATCCTCTTTTGTCTCCCCAGATAATTTTGTGTAACTGGAGAGAAAATCTCACATCAAGGTTGTCCTCAAGAATCCATTTGACAACCTCTTCGTAACTTATTTTACCATAAACGGGAGAAAAGTATATCTCTCCTTTTATTTTATCAAGATGTTTTAAGATAAATTTTTTAGAAAAAAGATAGCCTTCTCTGCTTCCTATTACAAATTTGAGACAATCCTTTTTTTTGATACGATTAAGATTATCACTTTGAAAAGAATCTGCAAAACCTGAATCGGGAGTTTTTACATCAACAACTTTTAAACATTTTGAGGGAACTTCCTTCAATGAAAAACTTCCATTGGTTTCAAGAGAAACATCATAATTTTTCTCTAAGAGCAGTTTGATAAATGGAATTGTTCCCCTTTGACAGAGAGGTTCTCCTCCAGTAACCAAAATCCTTTTTGATTTAAAGACTTTGATTTTGTCCAAAACTTCATCAAAGGTCATTCTTTCGCCTTTATTGTAGGCAAATCTGGAATCACAATAGGAACATCGCAAATTGCAACCCATCAACCTTATAATGATAGTTCTCAAGCCCTGTAAAGGTCCCTCGCCGTTTATTGTTTCATAAATTTCATTAACGATTAGTGTGCTTACTGTTTCTTGAGTCTCTTTTGGGTATCTTTTTACGCCTGTAACCTTGGTTTTCATTTTAAAACCCTATACGTCGCCTTCGTGTCTTCACTTTCATAAACTGTTACGCTTGTCAGTTCTATCTCTTTAGAAACTTGATCAAAGATGAATCTTGCAATATTCTCAGCGGTTGGATTTATCTTATTGAAAGGAGCAACTTCATTGAGGTATTGATGGTCAAGCAAAGAAACCACTTTCTTAACTTTTTCCCTCAAGGTCCTGAAATCAATCACCATACCCAATTTGTCAAGGTTTTCACTGGAAACTGAAACCTCCACAACCCAGTTATGTCCATGTAACCTTTCGCAGTTCCCGGGGTAATCTTCAACCCTATGCGCTGCAGAAAATTTCAATTTGATATTTACTTCAAACATATCTCTTCTCCTTTTTTAAAGAATACCACAAAGACCAAATAACAAAAAACATATCGCATTTTTTCCAACTTTGATGTATCATTACTTCTGTATATTTTAGTGGATTTGTAAGGAGGTAAAATGAAAAAGGGTTATCCTCCACCTCTTGATGAGGAGAAGGCAATAAAAATCATTTCAACATTCCTTAAAGATGAAGTAAAAAAAACAGGAAGAAAAAAACTTGTGGTCGGTCTATCGGGTGGAATAGATTCTGCACTTTCTTCCATACTTGCGGTTAAAACATTTGGAAGCAAGAGTTTGATTGCAGTAAAGATGCCTTACAAAACTTCAAATCCACAATCAGAGATTGATGCAGACCTTTTAATCAAAGAGTTGTCCCTAAAAAGTTTTAGAGTTGATATTTCAAAAATTGTTGATTCCTATTTTGGAGAAGAATTGCAAGAAGATGAAAAATTGAAGTTAAGAAGGGGAAATTTTCTTGCAAGAGTCAGAATGGCAATTCTGTTTGACATTTCTCAAAAAGAAAATGGCCTTGTCCTTGGAACAAGCAACAAAACAGAAACCCTTTTAGGCTATTCAACACTTTACGGTGATTCAGCTTCAAGTTTAAATCCAATTGGAGACCTTTACAAATGTCAGATTTATCAACTTGCAAAATACTTAAAAATTCCAGAAAGAATTATAAAAAAACCGCCTTCCGCTGATTTGTGGAAAGGTCAAACGGATGAAGGAGAACTTGGTATCCTTTACAAAGAGGCTGATGCTGTCCTCTATCTCATAGTGGATAAAGGTTTTTCTAATGAGGAGGTATCAAAAACTTTAAGCATCCCCATTGAAAGGGTTTATAAAATTGTAAGCAGAATGAACGCAACCGAATTTAAAAGAAGACTTCCTTTGTTTCCAAAACTTTCACAAGGGGATTAAGTTTATTAAGCATAAAGAAATTCACAACCCCTTCCTTTTATTTGATTTTTTCTCATTTTCTGTGTATTATTATTTTTTTAAGGAGTTTATTGAGATGAATGGAGTTAAGAGGGTTGTTTTTGTTCTTTTTGTTTTATCAATCTGTTTTTCTATGAGTTTCAATCCGTTTAAAAGCGAAGAGGGTGTCTTTGTCGGTCAGCAAGCGCCAGATTTTAAACTTAAACCAATTGGTGGAGGCGATCCTATTTCTTTAAGCAAATATAGAGGAAAACCGGTTGTGATTGTATTCTGGGCGATCTGGTGCGGTCCCTGCAGGAAGGAACTCCCGGATTTAAAGGCGCTATATGAAAAATATTCCCAAAAGGGCGTTGTATTTTTGACGGTAGCAGTCGGCTGGAGGCAAACAGAAGAGATGATTTCTAAATTTCAGGCAGACAACAAGTTACCATACACCATTTTATGGGATAAAGATAATGAAGTTTCAGAAAAATATCTTGTCAGGAGTATTCCTACTAACTTTGTAATTGACCATGATGGAATAATAAGATTCAGGGATTTTGCCCTCACTCCTCAAATGAAAGACGCAATAGATTCCCTTGTAGTTCAGAAATAGTAGCCATTGGTTTTTGCTTGTATTTTGGTATAATTCAGTTCGAAAGGTGTTTTAATGACAAAGGCTGATCTTGCAAAGGAGATATATTCCAAACACGGTGGGTTGACTTTAAAACAATCTAAGGAGATCGTGAACCTTTTGTTTGATTTAATTTCTCAATCTTTAAAAGCAGATAGTCATCTTGTCATTTCAAACTTCGGAACTTTCAAAGTCGTTAAAAGAAAAAAGAAGTTAGGAAGAATCATTTCTGAGGGAAAAACTCTTCTTATCCCGGAGCACAAAAGCGTTGTCTTTATTCCATCAAAAAAGAGAAAAAATGAGTTAATTTAATGAAAGAAAATTATCTTTTCAAAGATATTAAAAACTTCCCGGAACAGAAGAAACTGAAAAAAATCTATTACAAAATAGGAGAAGTTTCCGAATTGACTGAATTACCTCACCATGTAATAAGGTTCTGGGAAAAAGAGTTCCCTCAGTTATCCCCAAGGAAAACATCTTCAGGTCATAGGATTTATTCCCAAAAAGACATTCAAACAATTATGCTAATCAAAGAACTACTCTATGAGAATAAATTTACGATAAAAGGGGCAAAAGAATTAATTGAATCAAACCAGATTGAAACAATTTTGAAAGGACAGATTAAGGGATCAAGCGTAAAATCTCCAGATTTTGACACTAAATATCTTCTAAAGAGGTTAAAATCGCTCCTTTCAATTCTTCAAAAAACGCCCCCATGTTGACAAATTTCTTTCTTTCTGGTAAAAATTATTTTTCTCTTATGTCGGGACGTGGCGCAGCCTGGTAGCGCACTTGCTTGGGGTGCAAGGGGTCGCTGGTTCAAATCCAGTCGTCCCGACCAAGAATTCCCAAAGAAGGGGGATTCCTTACTTCCATCCAATGAATCGGTCGGAGTTGTCATTCCGATTGCCACTTAAAAGCATAATCCCTTGAGGAATCTTCAAATTTCCATTTGAATTAATGCAGAAAAACAAAAGAGTAGTCATAGCCGCAGGCTTTGGTAGCCGCAG
>DHFQ01000143.1 GCA_002402325.1 Candidatus Aminicenantes bacterium UBA4820 | reverse complement strand
GAGGCAGCATCAGCCTTTTCTGAGGGTGTTCCATTTTGTAATTTATCAATTAAAGCCTCAAAGCTTTCCATAACTCCTCCAAAAAAATAATATCCTAAGATTACATCAATTTCAAATCACTGACGATAATCACTTGAAAATAAAATAAATATTGGATAACCTTTTATTTTGAGTTTTGATTCTGGAGGTAAAGTTTGGGCACAAAAGTACTTTTGAGATTACCAAATTGGGTGGGAGATGTGGTTATGGTAACGCCATCCATTCTTGCTCTTACCAGAAGAGGGTTTGAGGTTTCTCTTGCCATAAGAGAACATCTTTACCCACTAATTAAAGATTTTCCTGATGTCAATAAAATTTACAAAATAAAGATGAGAAGTCTATCCTCTAATTTGATTTTTCTGAAGGAAGTAAGAAAAGAAAATTTTGATTTCTATATTGTTTTTGCAAAGGGATTCAGAGAAGGACTTTTATCTAAATTATCGAGAAGTAAAAGAACAATTGGCTACAATGTAAATAAAAGAGGAGTGTTTTTTACAGATAAAGTAGAAATGACCGATAATCTATGGAACAATCACCATGTTTATCAATTTGCAGAACTTTTAAAACCATCAGGCGTTGAATTAAAAGATGAGAAAGTTTTTTTACCTGTTTCTGAACAAGAAGAAAAAAATATTTCCTCGTTACTTTTAAAGGAAGGATTAAAAGAAAAAGAGTTTATCGTTTTTCACATTGGGTCAAGCAAGTTTGAAAGGGCTTACCATTCAGAGAGATTCGGGAAGTGCGCGGATGAAATAATGAAGGAACACCAAATAAAGATTGCTTTAATCGGTGACAAAAATGATAAAGAATATGCAGACTCTTTTATGAATGAATGTAAGGATGCGGTAAATCTTTTGGGAAAGACCAAATTGAGAGAGTTGCCTTCACTTCTTTCAAAGGCAAAAATTTTTGTAGGAAATGATTCTGGACCTATGCACATCGCTTCTGCGGTGAATACTAAAGTGGTTGCCATATTTGGACCAGGCAGTCCAAAAAAAACATCACCTTTTATGGATGAAACTCTCTTTAGAATAGTTTATCAAAATTTCCCCTGTTCTCCTTGCAAACAGAGATTTTTCAAAGAATGCAAACCAGGTATAAACGGAAAGCCGCTCTGCCTTGAGTCAATAGATTACAAAACCGTTAAAGAACGGATTATAGAATTGCTTGACTGATTTTATTTGTTAGTTGCCACTTTTTTGGCAAGTCGCGATTTGTATCTTGAAGCAGTCTTAGAGTGTATTACGCCTTTTCTTTCGGTTTTATCAATGATGGAATAAACCTCAGGAAGAAGTTTTAAAGCCTCATCCTTATTATTTTCACCAAGAAGGGTATTAAATCTCTTCTTTATTCCTTTGACCGAACCTTTGGCAACTTTGTTTCTCACTCTTCTTTTTTCGGACTGCCTGATTCTTTTCTCAGCAGACTTATGATTTGCCACTTTAACCTCCAAAATTATTAAAAAGTTATTAAACAACAGATTTTGATTTTTGTCAAGCGACTGTTACTTCGCAATTTAAAATTTGACTTTGACAAAAACCTGCTACTATGGTTTACTCTATATCTTATGGAGATGAAATGAAAAAAATATTTGTATTGTTTGTCCTCCTTTTCTCTGTTTCTTCTTTGACTTCAATGAACTACTTTAAACTTGAAGAAATTACTCCCGATGCAAAAACTATTAAGAAATCAGAAAATTACAAAATTGAGGGGAAAATATTAAAGTTTCAATCTGAACGCGTCAAAATCGAAGTAGAACCGCTTCTTATAAAGGACATTTCGTCATACTTCAAATCAAAAGGATTGGAGAATCCATTTGAGGATGTTCCTGAAGGCTTTAACTATATTTTTTTTAGAACGAAAATCGAAAACCTTTCCAAAGGTGTTGCACTTGATTTCTCCCCATCAATGGTGATTTTAAATGATATGGTTTCTAAGGATGATTCAACAGTTTATGAGATGTTTTACGATAAAAAAAATGGTGAAAAATATCTTGACATATTAGGCAAAACCCTGTTTTTTAAGCCACTTTCTCTTCCTCCACAAATGTGGATTGAAAGGCTTCTTTTTTTTGAATATGATGATATTGTTTCAACAAAAAGATTTTTGCTTACTTTTTCTAATCTTACACAGGGTAGAGAGATTTTTGATGTATCATTTCCTTTCAGGACAAAGTTTGTTAAGGAGAAAAATGATGGACAAAATTCTTGATGGAAAGTTGGTTGCGGATGAAATTTTAGAGAAGATAAAGGTCGATTTAAAAGAATATATTGAAAAAGGGTATAGACCTCCAGGACTTGCAGCAGTTTTAATAGGTGATAACCCTGCAAGCAAAATTTATGTTTCATCAAAGGTAAAAACCTGCGCCAATTTAGGTTACTATTCAGAAAAAGTTGAAATGGATAAGAATTCTACTATGGCAGAAGTTATGAGCGTCATAAGAAATCTTAACGAGAGAGAGGATATTGATGGAATCCTGATTCAACTTCCTCTTCCAGACCAACTTGATGAATCTATGATCTTGTTTTCAGTTTTACCTGAAAAGGATGTTGACGGTTTTCATCCAACGAATCTTGGAAAACTTTTTATTGATGAACCAAATATGGTTCCTTGTACACCACTCGGCATAATGGCACTTTTAAAGAAATATAATATTGAATTAAAAGGGAAAAACGCAGTAGTCGTCGGAAGGTCAAGAATCGTTGGAAAACCTCTTTCTTTTCTTCTTTTGAGAGAAAATGCAACGGTAACTATATGCCATAGCAAAACACAGAATCTTGCTGAAATAACTTCCCGTGCGGACATCTTAATTGCGGCAATGGGAAAAAAGGCTTTTTTAAGTTATGAACACATCAAAGATGACGCTGTTGTCATTGATGTAGGAATAAACAGGGTTACAGACCTTGATGAGGCAAAAAGATTTTATCCAGACAGCGAAAAAAGGTGGAAAAGTGTCATTGAAAAAGGTTCAACTCTTGTTGGGGATGTTTTCCCTCCTGCGATGAAAGAAAAATCCTCTTTTTACACGCCCGTTCCTGGTGGAGTGGGACCTTTGACAATAGCAGGTTTAATGATGAATACATTTTTATCTTACACTCAAAGATTAAAATGATAAAAATAGGGATTACAGGTGGAATAGGCTCTGGTAAATCCACCGTCTCTGAATTTTTTAAGAAAAAAAAGGCTGTGGTTGTTGATTCTGACAAAATCGTCTCATTTCTTTTAAAAAAGGGAGAAGAGGGTTACAAAAGAGTTATTTCCCATTTTGGCGAAAAAGTTGTTGATGAAAATGGCGAAATAGACAAAAAGAAACTTGCAAAAATTGTCTTTGAAAATGAAGAGGAGAGAAAAACTCTTGAAAGAATCATTCATCCTCTCGTCATTGAAAAAAGAAGAGAGATCTTTGAGCAACTCAAAAAAATAATGGGCAAGGATGAAATTGTCATAGCAGAAGCCGCACTAATTTTTGAAGCAAAAACAGAGAAAGATTTTGACTTCGTGATTCTTGTCAAGGCGGACAAAGATAAAAGGATAGAGAGGCTACAAAAAAAAGGCTTTACTGTTGAGGAAATTGAAAAAAGAATGTCATCACAACTTGAAGATGAAGAAAAGGAGAAGTTGGCTGACTATGTGATCGTTAACAACGGTTCAATCAAGGAGATTGAAAAGTCCGTTAAAAAAATAATAAGAGAGGTCAAAAAGAATGTTTCCTGAAGACTTTGTTGAAGAGGCAAATAAGAAGTTAAGAAAGGTTGATGGCGAATTTAAGGAGTTTTTTATTGAAAATTTCTCAGGTTGCTCTTATTTTATTAAAAATGGTGTAAAAGAATCCTTTGTTAGAGGCAACATAGGAAGTTCTTTAAGGATTTTAAAAAATGGAAAATGGGTGCAAAGGTCTAAGAAAAGCAATCATCTTACAAATCATCTCAAATTTCTTGAAGAAGAAGAAAATCAAATTGAGAAGGAGTTTCCATTTTTGCTCAAAAGAGAGATTTCAATAGATAAAGAATTTTCCTTTATTGGTGAGGTCTTAAAGGAGTTCGACCTTTCTTTTATAAAAGAATTTGATTTAACCGCCGTAAAAAACTTTCATAACACTCTGGTGATAAACAATCTTGGCATAAATTGCACTCAGGAGAAATCAATCCTTGTCATAAACCTAAGGTTAAAAGATAAAAGCAATTTTATTGGTTCAGAAACCGTGATTATTCCTCCTTTTGAAGATAATATAAAAGATAAGTTTAGAAGTTGTCTTAAGGAGTCTTTGAATATAATTAAAGTTAAAAAAGAAGGCTCAAAACAAATCAAGGGGGAAATTCCTGCCGTTTTTTCAAGCAGGGCAGCAGGTTTTCTTCTAAATGAAGCTTTAGGGAGAACTCTTGAAAGCGACCTTTATGAAAATCTAAAAAGAGATTTACCATTGGGAGAATTTTTTGGGTCAAATTTGATAAATATTTTTGAAGGAGGTCCTCAAGGAGGATATGCCACTTATGATGATGAGGGGTTCAAACCAGAAGAGAGGATTTTAGTTGAAGAGGGAAAGGTTGTTTCATTGCTTGCCGATGTTAAAAGGTCTAACTATTTTTCATTAAAAGAGAAGGGTAATGGAAGAAGGGCGTCGTTCAATTCAAAGGTTTATGTTGGTTTTTTCAATTTTGCGATGCAGGGGGGTGAATTTGAAGAAGAAGAGATGATAAAAGAACTCCCATTTGGAATTTACATCAAAAGGATTGAGGATGGAATTTTAAATTTTAAAAGAAAAACATTCAGTTTTCCTATTGTTGAAGGATACATAATCAGAGATGGAAAAATTTCAGAATGCTTAAAAAAAGGAGTAAGAATCTACGGTAAAATGCCACAATTTATATGCGAAATTAATAAGGTAGGAAAGAAGGCAGAAACCTTCTGGGGATTGAGGCAGAAATTTTCAAACTATTTTTATGTTACTGAAACCGTTCCTCCGATTAGTTTTAAATCAATATCAGTAGATTTCAAAGAGCAATAAAAAAATTATCCCAAACTATAAAGTTTTTAGAATAATTTGGCGATTTTTTAGCCTTCCGTATCGTTAGTCTTTATTACAGTGTTAATTATAAAGTGCAGTGTTAACCTTAAATTCTGGAGTGCCTCTTGATACGCCACTTTTTTTGTGCTGGCGTAATAGCGGAAGTGCAGAAACAAAAAAAATAAAATAAACCTGCCCTCTCCTGAGATGGGAGGAGTCTTTTCTCCCCTCCTTTCGGGAAATAAACATCAAATCAATCCTTAAAAGATTTCAGCAAATATAAAATAAACAAAAACTGAACTTTGCTCATAGATTCTTCCTATCTTGTAAAATAAAAGCAGTCGGATTGTTGGTACAAGGGATAGACAATATCATTATTATGAGAATCAACTGCTCTAATTTGTACACAAACGGGAACCCCTTTGGGAAGCATATATTTAAGGGCTGTATCTTTTTTGGCGATGATTCTATTTAGATTCTTCCACCACTTCCAAGTAGTTTGAGGAACCGGGTTGTCGTTAATCACAACTTGCGGTATATAACTCCCCCAATAAGGAGGAATAAAATTGTAACCCAAAATCTCAAGTCTAAAAGGATTTTGTAGTTTGTTGATTTGTGTTATCACCGGGCAGAAGGTATTAACACTTTTAACAACAACATCATAAAAGTAGTTGTATGGAGTTGTGTCAAAAGAGGTAGTAGTTACGCTTTCAATTTCATCGTTACCTTTCAAAAGACACGGGGCGTCACAATCCTCCCAGTAAAGCGGGATTTCTATTGTTTCTGTACAGTTTCCATTTAACAAATTACCTCCATCTGTTTTAATCAATGCGTTCTTCCAATCCCATGATATTGAATAAAAAGGGTCAACACAAAGTTCACCACTAAACACTATATTCCCGTCAGCGGCAACTGTTGCGACCTTAGACCAAACACTAGTGACTAAAAAAGGAGTCTTATAAAATAAGGCATTCTGTCCCATTTTTCCATCTTCATTGAACTGAATTGCTCCAGGACCCCAATACATATTTCCATCTGCCGCAACATAACTAAAGAAAAAGGCGTATGAGGTAATTGTTCCATCTCCTATTGGAAAAAGTGGACAAAGATAGACGCTGTTATCGGAATGATTGTCTACAACAGGTAATTTTTTTGCCCATTTTAGTGTTCCATCGTCTGAGTAACACAAAATTGTAGGCTCAGCATATCCTCCCACATCGTAGGGGTCGTAATGGGCGGCAATAATAAGATTCCCCTCGGGTGTCACAACCAAACTCTTTATCCAATTACCAATTGACTCAGCAAGGGCTTTCTGCCAGATCAATGTGCCGTCAATATTGAATTTATAAAGACGACTTCTCCCCCATGCAATAAATTCTGAGTCGCTTATAAAGGTTGATCCTTCAAGCCATTCATAATCACTACCTGTTTTTAAAATCTTGGTCCATAATACATTCCCATCTTCGTCTATCTTCATTACTTGAGGGCGGTTTATCCAATCTTCACCTACTAATTCCCAGGTTCCACCTACAATAATGAGACTGTGGTCAAAAAGTTCATAGGCTTTGTGGCAGTATGTGTTAACACCATAAGCCCTTTGCCACAATATTGTTCCATCATCTTTTATTTTTATAAGCCATGCTTTTGCATTTAATGAATCGCCGATACAATTACCTGACGCAGCAATTATGTATGAATTGTCTGAAGTCCTTGTTATCCCGCAAGGATACACCCCACAACCTGTGCCGAATTGTTTCCACCAAAGAACTTTCCCTTCAGAATCAACACGGATAACTATAGCATCGGGCGGGTACATTTGAATCCCATTGCGGCTCCATGTCTCTGCGCCTATAATAAAACCGTTATCAGGGCTATTCTCTACGCTCCAAGGGAAATTAGCAAATGCGCCATCGTCATCCGTCCAATAGTAGCCTACAAATTGATTTGCAAACAATGTGGCTTGCTCAAGGATAAAGAATACTATCATAATTAACAAGCAAAAGAGTATTTCTTTATGGTTTTTTTTCATCTTCTCACCTCTCATTAAATTAAGCCTCTGCGGATTTCTCCGCAGAGGCTTTAATCTTCCTTTTATTTCGCTTTAGCCTTAAAATCCTGCCCGGTATGAGGATTATCATTTTCTTTCACTTTAATTTTCCTCTTTGCAGGATCAAAGGTGTGCAAAATTTTTTACGGTTAATAAATATTTCTGATTGAAGATAGATCGTGCCAGTCAGTTCTTTAGTTGCTTTCAGATTTATTAAACAAAGAAAACAATTCAAATTTACCTTCACAATTTTAAATATATTCCCTTTAGAATTCTTTGTCAAGAAAGTTTATCTCTTCTTAATATTAAAAATCGTAGGTTTTTAAAATGCGTGATATTTACCTTAAATGAAACTACAATTCAATGTCAGATTTCGGGAAAATAAAGGGGGCTTGATAAGATTTTAAAAGCAATGTATCCTTGAAACTTCAAGGAGGACGATTTTGGAGAAGAATTTTTTTGAGGAAAACTATGAGAAGAGACAAAAAGATTGGGTTGAGAATGTCTACAGGGGAGGAAAAGAAAAAGAGATAACCCTTCGGGCATTACTTTTGGGGCTCATCATCGGGGCAATTTTATCTCTTTCTAACCTTTATGTCGGCTTTAAAACCGGCTGGAGTCTTGGAGTTACAATAACAGCAGCAATTATGTCATTTGCCCTTTTTAAAACTTTGAGAAAAATTCTTCCCTTTCTTTTTAAAAGAGATATAGGACTTTTAGAACTCAATATCCTCCAGACAACTTCTTCCGCCTGTGCATTCATAGCCTCAGCGGGGCTTGTTTCTGCGGTTCCTGCCTTGATGATGGTCTCCTCAAGGTCTTTATCAAACTTTCATCTTATTTTATGGGTTATGACTATTCTTTATCTTGGCTTGTTTATGGCAATTCCGATGAAAAAGCAGATGATCGATGTTGAAGATCTGAGATTTCCAACAGGTTATGCAACCTCTGAAGTTTTAAAGGGAATGTTTGCAAAGGGAGATGAGGCACTCCACAAGGCAAGGGCTCTTTTTGCTTCACTTTCAATTGGAGTTGTAATAGCGTGGCTTAGAGATGGGATAATCGGATTCCCGATATTTCTTAAAGGCAAAATTGTAAAGTATATGGGAGTTTGGCAGTGGAAAAGAATCCTCCCATCCATTCCCGCAACCTTTGGACCCTCTTCATTATCAATTATGTCAATTCCTCTATCAAGACTCACTTTGAGTTTTGAGGGAAGTTTCATAATGATTGGCGCAGGGGCTATAATGGGAATAAGGGCTGGCGCTTCCCTTCTTGTTGGAGCATTGGTGGGGTACGGGGTTTTAACACCAATGGCAATAAAAAATGGCGATATAGTTCACGACCCGCCAAAAATTGTCTCCGAGTACTCTTTTATATCAAAGCCAAAAATTTACTCTAATGAAGATCTTCTACTTCCTTTAACAATTGAAAAAGGTTCGGTTCTTGCGGTTGCAATTCAAAGCGAAAATGGAAACAAGGTAGTTGCAAAAAAATGGGAAGAGGAAAAGAAAATTAAGAACAAAAAGGAGTTGTTAGAGTATTTGAATTCTAAGATGATTGATGGAGATAAAAACCCGTTTTCGGATGACCTTCTTTTTGGCTATGATTCATCAATAAATAGAATTTTTTTGACATCAAAAGAAGATAGCACCAAAAGCGTTACTCTAAAAATACTTGAAGGAGAAAAAATTCCTCTTGCCTTTTCTTCCCTTTCATCAAACACTTCTTTAAAGTTTCCAATTGATTTGAAAAAAGGAATGACATTCTCATTTAAAATTGGGAATGTTGGTGCGGAAAAAGGAGAATTTAAGGAAGAGATTTTGACATTTACCTTAAAAGATGATCTAAAATTAGAAAATGAAGATGAATTTCTCAAATTTTTTAATGGTGAAAGACTCTACAATGGTGATGCAAATCCTTTTTATGACAAAATTTCTTTTCTCATAAACAGAGGAAAGGTTGAAGTTTCAGCATCAAAATTTGTCCAGTGGGATGCCTTTATTGAATCACTTTCTTCTGATGGAAATGAGTTTCTTGGGATTACAGGCGGAAAAAAGAACACCGTAAAATATGGCGGTTTTAAGTATATCGTTAAATGGCTTATGTGGCCCGGTGTTGCAATGATGGTTGCGGCAGGACTTTTATCATTTTTTATGCAATACAAAACAATTTTGAGGGCGTTTCAAGGGCTTTCAAAACTTTTCGGAAAAAAGTCAAAAGACGAGGAAGATGAATACTCAAAAATTGACATTCCCGCCTCGTGGTTTTTGTTTGGGCTTCTATTTATAGGATTTTTTGCCACCTTATTTCAGATTTTGTTTTTTGGGATAAGTTTATGGATGGGAATTTTTGCTGTAATTATGACATTCTTCCTTGCGATTGTTGCATGCAGGGCGACAGGAGAGACAGACATCACCCCGGTTGGCGCAATGGGAAAAATAACTCAACTTTTGTATGGAGCACTCGCACCCGGTAATATGGTAGCAAATTTGATGACTGCAAATGTTACGGGAGGCGCAGCGACCTCTTCTGCAGATTTATTGCAAGCCTTAAAATGTGGATACAGGGTTGGAGCAAGCCCAAGAAAGCAGTTTATGGCTATGCTGCTTGGTGTAATAGGTGGTGCACTTGTCTGTGTTCCCGTATATAATATTTTGGTTCCAACTCCCGATGTTTTGGGAACGGAAAAATTACCTGCTCCTTCGGCTCAAACATGGGCTGGAGTTGCAATCCTTCTCTCAAAAGGTCTTGGAGCCCTGCCTATCTCTGCAAGATGGGGGCTTTTATGGGGAGCGGTATTTGGAATAGTGGTTACATTGCTTGAAAAGTACATTCCAAAAAGCAGGAACTATCTCCCTTCACCAACTGCGATGGGAATTGCTTTTGTCATTCCAGCGTTTAACTGTATAAGTATGTTTTTAGGCTCTCTTATTGCCTATATTCTTGAAAAGAAGAATGAAAGCATAACGGATAAATTTACAATCCCTGTCGCTTCAGGGCTTATCGCGGGTGAGAGTATAATGGGAATCTTGATTGCTATTTTAATTGCATTTCAATTTTTGTGAGTTTAAAATGTTAAAGGCTTTTGTTGACCATCACACACATTCAAATTTTTCCTGGGACAGCGAAACTTCCCTTGAGGATTTAATAAATGGTGCAAGAAAAGTTGAGTTGCAGGGAATTGTTTTAACAGACCACATTGAATTTCATTCAGGTGACAATGGATTTGGATACTATAATTATGATAAATGTCTTGACGCTTTTGAAGTTATAAGGCAAACGACACCCGACATAAAAATAAAGTTTGGAGCAGAGGTGAGCCATCACCCAAAACATCTTTCGGAGATAAAGACCTTTCTTCATAGCCACAGATTTAATTTTGTCATTGGTTCAAACCACAATATTGGCTGGCAGGAAGTGCCGGACGCAATTTCTAAACTGGAAAGTGAGGGGGATAATTTCAAAGAGAGTCTTCAATCTTATTTTGATGAAACGATAAATCTTGTGGAATCAAATTTCTACGACGCACTTGGCCATCTTGATTTTCCAAAGAGGTTTATTAAAAAGAAGATCCCTTCCGATTTCTTTTTAAAACATTATGAAAGAGCAATAAGGGCAATTCTTACAGCATGTCTTGATATGGGGGTCTTTCTTGAAGTGAACACAGCCCCCTACAGAGCGCAAATCTATGAGCCTTACCCTTCCTTTCCCATACTTGCTCTTTACAAAAAGCTTGGAGGAAGAGAGGTAATATTATCTTCGGATGCACATCGCCCCGAAGACCTTGGCACAATGTTCAATGTTGTGGTAAAAGAACTTTCAAAGATGGAAATTTCAGTAAGAAATGCTGTTTAAAAATTAATAACAGATATATCATATATTGATATTATCTTTGAAGTATTAGAAATCTATTTTATACATATTTTGGGTAAGATACGCCAAAAAATGAGAAAAAAGTGGTCCAAAATATGTAGCTCCAACTTTTTTTCTCAAATCTATCTCTTATAAGTCCCCATTGTTTGCGCCTCCGCGAGGATGTGCCCCTTCATCGCGGATAAGAGTTCTTCTTTGGTGGCGTTTTCTTTCAAGTTTAAAATTGTGTCAAGGGCATAAAGTTTAAAGAAATATCTGTGAGTCTTTTGAGGTGGAGGGCACGGTCCATTATATCCCGTTTTAGGCCAGGAGTTTTTCCCCTGCAAAATGCCATTCTCCAATCTGGAACTCTTTTTAACTCCTCTTTCAAGCCCTTTAAAATCTTTTGGAATGTTGTAAATTACCCAGTGAACCCAGGTTCCCATCGGTGCATCGGGGTCATCACAAATCAAGGCAAATGAAGAGGTCCTTTCAGGTGCGTTTTCCCAGATTAGTTGAGGGCTTAAATCCTCTCCATCGCAGGTGAACATTTTAGGAATTGTCTCCCCTTCTTTAAAATCGGGCGAAAATATTTTCATTTTTACCTCC
The DNA here is from genome assembly GCA_002402325.1 of Candidatus Aminicenantes bacterium UBA4820. Classification (GTDB taxonomy): domain Bacteria; phylum Acidobacteriota; class UBA4820; order UBA4820; family UBA4820; genus UBA4820. The sequence goes on along the minus strand of DHFQ01000143.1, from coordinate 2,393 downwards.
TCGCTTAAAGTAATAAACAAAAAGCAAAAAAGACACAAGACAACAACAATCTTTTTCATCGTTCCTCCCTGCTACTCATTCTCCCATTTTAAACTTCTTTGAAGCAATTTTTCAAGTGCTCTTTTGGGTTTCTCATTTTCATAAAGAATTGAATAAACAGAATATGACAAAGGCATATCAACCTTGTGTTCTAAAAGAAGGTTTTTGAGTGAAAGCGTCGTAGGAACCCCTTCTGCAACCATCTTCATTGATTTTACTATCTCTTCAACCTTTTCACCACGTCCTATTCTAAAGCCAAATGTTCTATTTCTACTTTCCTCTCCATAGCATGTTAGAACAAGATCCCCAAGCCCTGAAAGCCCTGAAAATGTCTCTTCTGAACATCCGAGCATTTTTCCCAATCTTGAAATTTCCTTTATTCCCCTCGTTATGACAGCCGCAACCGCATTCGGTCCAAATCCAAGACCGACTGAAATTCCTGCCGCAATTGCAAGGACATTTTTTAAGGCACCACCAAGTTCAACGCCTTTCTGGTCAGTTGAAAGGTAGCCTCTTAAATTGTCAAAGGAGAAAATTTCCTGAACCTTTTTGGCAGATTTTTCATCACTTGATGCAAAAACAACAGCCGTTGGGTCGCCTTTGGCAAAATCTCTGGCAAAACTCGGACCTGACATAACAACAACTGGATGCTCTTTACAAAGCAAAGAGATTATTTGAGATGGAAGAAGATGGGTTTTATTTTCAATTCCCTTTGAGGCTGACACTATTAAAATCCTTTTCTCTACAAATAAGCCAATTTCTTGCCACAAATTTCTCAAAAACTGCGTTGGTGTTACAGAGACCCACAAATCACCTTTAAATGGATAATCTTCTATCTTATGGAAAAAAGATACATTTTCAGGAATTTTAACATCGGGAAGAAAAATTCTATTTTCTCTTTCGCTTTTGAGAATTTCATACACTTCCTTTTCATAAACCCATAAGGCAACTCTGTCAAACTTTTTTGAAAGGTGTAAAGCAAGTGCTGTTCCCCATGAGCCAGAGCCCCAGATTAAACAATCTTTATATTTTATCGTCCTCATCTTTCTCCCAGAATTTTTTTTCTTTTTTTTCTATGAGATTTTTAATGTTTGATTTGTGCCTGTAGACTAAAAGGCAGGCAAGCAAAGTTGCTATTATGCATGTTATGATGTCATATCCTTTTCCAATAAAATGGTAAATCCATAATACAACAGCAAAAGTTAAAGATGCTACTATTGAACCAATTGAAACGAATCCAAACAAAATCATAACGAGGATAAAAAAGCCAAGAGCGATTAGAGTTGGTATCGGCGAAATAACAAGAAAAGCCCCAAGCCCTGATGCTGCGCCCTTTCCCCCTTTAAATCCTATGTAAATTGGATAACAATGACCCACTATTGCCATCCCACCCGCAAAGGCAGGAAACCACGGATGATCTCCCCAATTTTTTGCAAGGATAACAGGAAACGCTCCCTTTAAGGCATCAAGAATAAGTGTAAGAACTCCATAAATTGCTCCCTGTGTCCTCAAAACATTTGTGGCACCTATATTTCCTGAGCCTCTTTTTCTTATATCCTCTCCGCTCAAATGCTTTGTCATTAAATAGCCAAAGGGCACTGCCCCTAAAAAATAAGCAAAAATGGCTATAAATATTTCGTTTAAGGTCAACCCTTTACTCCAAAAGAAAAACTCCTTAAAGGAGTATGAATCGCCCCGCTTTTTTGTAATTCTGATTTAAAGAGCGTGATGTTTTTGACTTGCTCTTTTCCAACCGAGTAGTCATTCAAATCATTCAAAAATGAAACTATTTTTCTCTTACTTCCTCCACTCTTATTTCTTCCGAGCGTTAGATGAGGGTTAAAAGGTTTATCGGGCATAAATCCAATCTTCTTAAATCCATTTTCAATCTTATCGTACAACTCTCTCAAAGATTTCTTTTCTCCCTGAATTGAAAGATAAAACACTTTAGGGAAATCTCTCTTTCCAAAAAATCCTGTTCCCTTAATCTCTATTTCAAAAGGTTTTGTTTCATCTGAAACATTTTCAAGAATTTTAATAACATATTCAAGTTCTTCCTCTTTCAAATCTTCAAAAAACCAGAGAGTGAGATGCATCGCTTCTTTTTTTACCCAACTTATGCCCTCTTCAAAAGATGACAATTTGTCAACCAACTTTGAAATTGTATTTTTTATGGAATCATCTATTTCAATAGCCAAAAATGCTCTCATTCTTCCGCCTCTTATTTTATTTTACCACAAAAAGAGTAAAGAGCCAACATCTTTTCATTCCATAAAATCCGACATTGCAACAACTCCTTATTGGTAAAAGATAAAACCAATAATCGATCGGAGAGGAAACAACGAATCACCTAA
>DHFQ01000019.1 GCA_002402325.1 Candidatus Aminicenantes bacterium UBA4820 | reverse complement strand
TAAAAAATCGAGATGGTCTCCTTGTCATGAGAAATTTCCTCTGCTGTCCAATTATGACCCTGCAAAAACTTCAAGAAAAACATACCCAGACATTTTATTGTAGTTTGAATATTTTGATATTGCCAAAATTGGATTTTTTTGATAATATAATATTTTTAGGAGTTAGTTATGGCTAAAGTGTGTGAAATTTGCGGTAAAAAGCCTTCCGTTGGAAATAATGTTAGCCACGCTCACAACCTCACCAAAAGAAGATGGCTTCCTAACTTGAAGAAAATCAAGGTTGTTGAGAATGGGAGAACAACTCACAAGGTTGTATGCACAAAGTGCATAAAGGCTAACAAAGTTGTCAAGGCTAAGTAGACAAAAACTCTGCTATTTTATTTGCAGCCCTTTTTGATGCCCCTCTATTTCCAAGTTTCAGGATTAGTTCATCTTTAATTTTTTTTGCATTTTCTTTTTCTATTGAAATATTTTTTAGTCGCCTTAAAACCTCATCAGCCAATATTTTTTCATTGAACTCTTCCTGTATAAACTCTTTTGTAACCTCTTTTTTGAGAATAATATTTGGCAAAGAAACATTTGGAAGTTTTATGAGTTTTTTCCCAAGATTGTATGTAATTGGATTCAATTTATAAAAGACAATCAAAGGGAGAGAATTGAGGCAACATTCAAGAGTCGCAGTTCCGGATGCGACGATTCCAAAGTCGGAGTAAGAGATCACCTCGTAATAAGAATTGTCAACTATTAATAAATTTGGAGGAAGGTTGTGGTAATAAAGTTTTTCATCAACCCCCTTTGCCTTTGGAGTAAGAAACACAAGGTCATCTCTATTTTCATTCAAAATAGAAGCGCATTTTTTTAAAGTCTCAAAATGTGCTTTTACCTCAGAATTTCTGCTTCCCGGCAACATTGCTATAATTTTCTTTTCTCCTCCCAATCCAATTTCTTTAAAAAAGAGATTCCTCTCTTTCAATTTTGTTTCGACATCAAGCAAAGGATGGCCTATGTAATGGGAGTTAATACCGAATTTTCTTAAAAACTCTTCCTCAAATGGAAGTATATTCAAAGCGAGGTTCACTTTCTCTTTGAGAAAGTAGACCCTACTTCTCCTCCACGCCCACACTTGTGGGGTTATGTAGTAAATAACTTTAATCCCAAGTTTCTTAGCAAAATTTATGACTTTGAAATTGAAATCGGGAAAATCAACAGCGATTATTGCATCAGGATTTTCCTTCTTTATTATTTTTGATAAATTTCGAAACGATTTATAGATTGAAAATATTTTTGAAACAACCTCTGAAATTCCGACTACTGAAACATCTTCCATATTAAGATCAATCCTGACCCCTGCTTCTCTCATTTTTTCTCCGCCCATACCGAACAACAGGAGATCATCAGAAAAACAATGTTTCAACTCCTTTGCAAGATTTGAAGCGTGCAAATCGCCTGAACTTTCACCTGCCAGGATGCAAATCTTTTTCTGCATAGTTCCTCCAATTAGTTATTTTATTACAATTTTAGAAAATGTTTAATTGGCCGTGGCAGGGGTCAGGTCTTGAATCTTGAATNNTGTTGCGTTTGCAGGGGGATCATTTAAAATTGCAAATTAGATATTTTAAATTTTAAATTTCTTTAATTTGAATTTTGCAATTTATAATTTTCATTTTGCAATGTTCAATATGAAAACCCCTCCCAGCCTCCCCTGAAATGGGAGGAGATTAAACAACGCTGGTTAAAACCTGCGGCTACAAAACAATGGTCTGATGTTCTTTTTACGCTTAAACTGAATCTTTAAAATTTATTGACGCTCTGAGCATCGGATTCATTCCGTGCGAAGAGCATTCTTTCTGGGGGTAATCAGTTTTGCAAAGCAAAACGCAAAGAGGGGGTGAAACCCCTTCTTTGAGACAGTGGCGGAGAGAGAGGGATTCGAACCCCCGGTCCCTTTCGGGACTGCGGTTTTCAAGACCGCCGCCTTAGACCGCTCGGCCATCTCTCCTAAACCTAATTTTATTTGAAATAACAAATAAAATCAAGGAAGCGAATTGAATCATCAAGAATCAATCTTAAGTTAATCGCTTAAAGGCATTAGCCAAATTCAAGTTGATTTTTATGTAAAAAGGGGAAAATAACAATTTACTTATTATGATCGGTGTCAAGAAAACAGGAGGGGTCCTCTGCAAGGTAATCTCCATAATAAGCCATCGCTCTTCCTCTGCATCCTCCGCACATCTTTCTGTATTTGCACTCTCCGCACTTTCCTTTGAGTTTGTTTTCCCGATCTCTCAATTTCAAGAAAACCTCACCCTCTTCCCATATTTTTTTGAAAGATTTTTCTCTCACATTTCCTGCGCTTATCTCAACGAAGGGGCAGGGCCAAACATCACCATTTGCCTTAATATAGACAAAGCCTCTTCCTGCGGAGCAACCGTGAAAAACTTGCTTTGCAAGTTTTAAATAGATTCCATCGCTCTTTTTCTTCTTTTCCATAAGGTAAGGCCAATATTGAGGTCCAGCAACGGGCTCAATTATCGTTGAGACATTTTTCTGCTTTTCTGCAAGATTCTTTAGCAATTTTTCATTTTCATTAATATCAAGGGTAGCATCTTCAATCCTGCTTCCTCTACCAACAGGAACCAACTGATACATTAACATTATCCCTGAACCCTCATCATCCGCAATTTCAATGAGTTCACCGAGAGTTGAGAAGTTGTATTCCATAGCGGTAACATTAATTTGTAAAAGAATCCCCGCCTTTCTTAAAGCCCTCATCCCCCTCAAAGCAAGGTTGAAAGCGTTATCATTTCTTCTAATATGGTTATGAATTTCACTGTTTGATGAATCAAGGCTCACCGCAGCACCGACAACCCCTGCCTCCTTTAATTTAAAGGCAACCTCCTCATCTATCAAAGTTCCATTTGTTGCGATAACATTTGTCAAACCTGCCTTTCTTGAATGGTTAAGCAGTTCAATCAAATCGGGACGCATTAGCGGCTCTCCGCCGGTGTAGACAAGCATTCTAAACTCATTCACTTTTGATAGATCATCAATAAATTTTTTCGCTTCATCGGTTGTCAATTCATCTTTATCAGGAGTGCTACCTTCAGCGTGGCAGTGGATGCACCGCAAATTGCAGGCTGAAGTTACCTCCCACGCGGGATGTGCAGGAAAGCCAATACAACCCATACCAATTGAACCTGCAGCAACTGGGAGCGATTTGAAACTGTGCTTTAAAAACCAGTGCGGAAATTTTTTCCAGCCAACAAGGCTACTAAAGTAGAAAACAGATGTAAGTTGCTTCATAACAAGAGTGGGAGGACAAAATACTGATTTAAGAGGAAAATTTAAAAATGATGGTTTCTTCATTTCTCTCTAATAGCCTAACAAAGAGCAAGAATGTAAGATAGAGATGTTCCAAGATTTACAACTATCGTGAATCCACAAATAATTTCAAGAATTTTTCTATCAAGGTAAAGTTTTTTTAACATAAAGAGTATTAAAATCAAGCCAGTTACTAATATTGGAATATAAAAAATAAATGCTCTTTCTGGAAAACCTGCCTCTAAAGAAAGTAAAAATCCAGCCCAACCAACAATTGTCATTAAAATATAGATAAATGAGCCCTTCTTCTTTCCAACCCTTACCAAAAGATTTCTCTTTCCCTCCGTCAAATCTGCGGGATAATCGGGGAATTCATTTATAAAAATTACATTGAAAATCGTTGCAGCAATTGGAATGGCAATTAAGTGGATAATATTATCAATTCTTGAAGTTTGAAGATAAAATGCTGTCGCAACAGGAAGCCATCCATAACAAAATCCTATCAAAATTTCACCAACGCCCCTTTTTACAAAGCGAATAGGAGGAGTAGAATAAAAAAAGCCTGCAATCATTCCAATAACTCCAAGAGGAATAGTCCATATTCCTGTTTTGTAATAAAACTGAATTACAAGCCCAACTATTCCTGCAAGAAAAAGTGTGATTAAACTCGCAATTTTTGCATAATAGTGGGGAAGTAGATTTTTGACGATTGTTTGGGACCCCCCTGAAAAGGCATTTCTATCCATTTTAGAAGAGAGAGTATCTTCTTTAATATCAAAGTATTCACCACCGTAATATGTTGAAAGCATTATTAAAACAACCGCAATTACACTTAAAACAAAGATGGGCAGTGAGAATTTTCCGTATAATCGCCACGCCAAAAGAGTGCCTAAAATGAATGGCAAAACCCCAACGAGATGGAAGGGAAGACGGGACAACTGAAGCCAACTTCTTATAATGTTCCAAATTCCTTTATTGAGTAAAAAAGAGTTTCTCAAATTAGCCGATTGAATTAATTCCTCCTTCTTTGCCGTCTTTTAATCATAAAAGGCAATCAATCAGTAACTCCTATTTTACATTAGCAAATAAAATGTGTAAAGGACAAAGAAATAGATACGAAAAAAAAATAAAAATTGCAAATTAATTTCCCCTCTTTTCAGGAAAGAAGACTCATCTCCCCTCTCAGGGCTGACATTACCCGAGTATTTCTTGATGATACGGGTCAATGCACGAATATTGCAGTTTAAGCGACGTTGTATTTTTTCAAAACAACTCTCAATTTATTCAAGCCATTTTCAAATAATCGCTCAAAAGCCTTTATTGACCGAGATTGTAGAATCTTTACTAAGTAAAATCTTTATGATGATCTGGATTAGTATATCAAGAGAATAAATTGTGTTATCTAATTTATTTCTGATAATTGACCTTTCAGAAATCGTCAAGATGTTTTTCC
>DHFQ01000048.1 GCA_002402325.1 Candidatus Aminicenantes bacterium UBA4820 | reverse complement strand
CCTCAAGGGATTATGCTTTGAAGTGACAATCGGAATGACAACTCCAGCCGATTCATTGGAAACGAGGAAACCTCCCCTCCTTTCAGGAGCGGATGGGTCTTTTTCATTTTGCAATGTTTTTTCAAAATAGGACAATGGCGTTTCTTTTTGTGTTAAAATAAGTGTGGAGGTATTGGATTAGATGGAAGAAAGGCAAAAAGAATTTTGCTTTGATGTCCTTCCAAAGGTTTCAAGGACTTTTGCTCTTTCAATTGCTCAACTCAAAGAACCTTTGAGAAGTGAGGTATGTGTTGCCTATCTCATTTGCAGGATTCTCGACACAATTGAGGATTCTCCTACTCTCACAGTTGAAGAGAAGGATTTTTATATTGGAAAAGTTTTGAGGATTCTTGGGGAAGAATCTTTAAAAAACGATTCATTTTTTAAGAATTTATCTGGTAAGATTTCTCAATCATCCGCTATAAACGATGTTGTCCTTGTTGAAAATGGGGAAGAGGTTATCTCCTCTTTTCTTACTTTTAAGGAGGAATCAAAAAGGGCTATTTTCCCATGGGTTGAAGAGATGGGAAAGGGGATGGTTATTTACTTAAAAAAGATGGTTTCAAATACAAAAGTTAATCATATAAAAACTTTTAAGGAACTTGAAGAGTATTGTTATTACATCGCAGGAACGGTGGGCTTTATGCTTACAGACCTATTCACAATAAATTGTAAACAGATAACGGAAGAGATTTATCGCTATTTAAAAGATAGGGCTAACGATTTTGGGCTTGCCTTACAAAAGGTCAATATTTTAAAGGACATAAAAGATGATCTTAAAAGAGGTTGGTGCTTTCTTCCTGAGGAGATTCTTTCTAAAAGAGGGATTAAAGTTGAGGATATATTTAAGCAGGAGAATGGTGCTTTGATTTTTGATGTTCTGTTCCCTCTTTTTAAGAGTTTAAGGAAGGATCTCAAAAGTGGTTTTGAATATTTGATTACAATCCCACAAAAAGAGAAAGAAATAAGACTTTTTTTATCTACAAGCCTCTTCTTTGCCTCATCAACAATTGACCTTCTTATAAAAAAGAAAAGAGAGTTTTTGAACGAAACAAAAATAAAAATTTCAAGGCTTCAGGTTGCTCAAATACTCTATCAACTTGAGAAAAAATGCACCTCAAATGAGAAACTCAAAAATATGTGGGAAAAAATAAATGGAGAGTTTGAGAAATATTATTTAAAAGAGGAAACCATAACATCACAATAAATCCAATTGATGATCTTAGAAAATAAAATACTATCAATTAAGAAGTTGATGGGTGCGTATCCCTTCCTTTATGATTTACGAACAACCAAGTGAATTCCCGCAGTTTAAACATCTGTAGCAGGTTCCATTTCTTACTGTAAGATGACCGCAAATATTGCAGAATGGGGCATCTCCCATCATATTTGCAAGGTAATTACTCGCAGAGGAGGTAAAAACGGGGATTTTTGACTCTTTTTTGAGAAATTCTTCCGCCTCTTTTAACTCCTTCTGACTTGAGGTTGGAGAAGAAAGAATTTTTTGAGCCTCATCTTCAGAGGTCATCTCTTGCGGTTTTACCTGACACAAGTCCCATCTTTTCAGGTATTCAAGGGCAATCACCCTGAAGATGTAATCAATCACTGAGTTTGCATGCTTTATGTAAGGGTGATCCGTAACTGGTCCCTGTGGTTCAAACCTCGTAAATGTGAAGCAATCAACATACTCTTCAAGTGGAACACCATACTGCAACCCCAGAGAGATGGCAATTGCAAAACAGTTCATCAAACTTCTAAAAGATGCCCCTTCTTTGTGGACATCAACAAAAATTTCTCCCAATCTGCCATCATCATATTCACCTGTTCTCAAATAAATTTTCTGCCCACCAACCCTTGCCTCCTGTGTAAATCCTTTCCTCTTTTTTGGAAGTCTTCTTCTCTGAAGAGGTGTTCTCCATAAATCAATTGGTGCCTCTTTCACTTCTTTCTTTTCCTTTGAGGCATCGGAAAGTGGCTGGACAACTTTGGAACCATCTCTATAAATGGCTACTGCCTTAAGTCCTCTCTTCCAGCCTTCAACAAATACCCTTTCAACCTCTTCTACGGTGATATTGTTTGGAAGGTTGACAGTCTTTGAGATTGCTCCTGATATAAAAGGTTGCGCTGCTTCCATCATTTTTATATGGCCAAGCGGTGCTATAAACCTTTTACCATATTTACCGCACTTGTTTGCACAATCAAAGATAGGAAGGTGCTCAGGTTTTAAGTAGGGTGCCCCTTCAAGAGTCATCCTTCCGCAGGCAATCTTTGAAGCCTCATCAATTTCATCTGGAGTAAAGCCTATTTGTAATAAGAAATTAAAGTCGGGGGCTTTCACCTTTTCATCTGAAATGTTGAACCTTTTTAAAATTTCATCCCCCAGAATGTAAGGGGAAAACGCTTGAGATATATCAGTTACTCTCTGAAGATTTGATTCAATTAAATCAATCTCTTCTTTTAAAAGCCCCTTTTCTAATAAACTTCTTCTATTTATAAAAGGCGTTCCATCAAGTTTTGCGCTCCCAATCAGATAATCAATTATTTCGCCGATTTCTTTTGGGGAATATCCAAGATTTTTTAATGCCAATTTTACAGAGTTGTTCGAGATTTTGAAGTATCCTCCACCCGCAAGTTTTTTGAATTTTACAAGGGCGAAATCGGGCTCAATCCCGGTTGTATCACAATCCATCAAAAGTCCTATCGTCCCTGTTGGTGCAAGAACTGTTACCTGTGCGTTTCTATATCCATACCTCATCCCAAGAAGGAGAGCATCATCCCACACCTGTCTTGCAGACATTGAAAGTTCTTGAGGAATCAATGTTGAGTCAATTTCATTACTTTTGTCTCTGTGCATCCTTATAACTTCAAGCATTGACTCTTTGTTTAAAGAATATTGAGGGAAAGTTCCCTTTCTTTCCGCAATATGGGCTGAAGTCGTGTAGGAATGACCTGTAAGAATGCTTGTAATTGCTGAACAGTATGAAAATGCCTTTGGGCTATCGTAGGGAATTCCCAGAACCATAAGAAGCGTTCCAAGATTTGCATAACCCAACCCTAACGCTCTAAAGTCATGACTATTCTTTGCTATTTGCTCTGTGGGATATGAAGCAAGATCAACTATAATTTCTTGAGCAACTATAAATGTTGAAATTGCTTTTTTGAATCCTTCAATGTCAAAAGTGTTATCCTCATTCAAAAATTTCAAAAGGTTAATGCTCGCAAGGTTGCACGATGAATCATCAAGAAACATATACTCTGAACATGGATTTGAACCATTTATCCTTCCTGATACTTTGCAGGTGTTCCATTTATTTATTGTTGTATCAAATTGAATGCCCGGATCTCCACACTCCCACGCAGCTTCTGCCATCAATTTAAGAAGATCTTTTGCCTTAAATGTTTCTGCGGTTTCTCCGCTAACTCTGTATTTTGTAGAAAATGTATCATTGTTTTCACAGGCGATTAAGAAATCATCTGTAACCCTGACCGAATTGTTACCATTTTGCCCGGATACTGTGCGAATCGCCTCTTGCGGAGGGATTCCTTCATTAACCATAGCCCTTGCTTTATTTTCTTCCTTCCTTTTCCAATTTATAAAATCGACTATTTCAGGATGGTTAACATCAAGTATGACCATTTTTGCTGCCCTCCTCGTGGTTCCTCCCGACTTCGTTGCACCGGCAGCCCTGTCAAGAACTTCAAGAAATGACATCAAACCAGAAGATGTTCCTCCTCCCGAAAGTTTTTCATCTTTGGACCTTATCTTTGAAAAATTTGTCCCCGTTCCGGAACCATATTTGAAAAGACGGGCTTCATTTTTCATCAGAGAAAAAATCTCCATCAAATCATCCTTAACGGATTGGATAAAACAGGCTGAAAGTTGAGGATGCTGATAGGCGTTTTTTGTAACTTCTATTTTGTCTGTGGTCAGGCTATAAAAGTATGCCCCTCCCTGCCCTTCAATTCCATATTCGTGATAAAGACCAAGGTTAAACCACACGGGAGAATTGAAGGCACCCTTCTGATTCAAAAGGAGATGGCTTAATTCATCCTCAAAAATTGTCGCTTCTTCCTTATCCAGAAAATACCCCATCTTTTCCCCTTCGGTTGCAATGGTATGGGCAATTCTATTGACAACTTGCTTTATAGATGTCTCGTTTTCGCTTCCTGGCACACCCGACCTTCTAAAATATTTTGATACAAGGATGTCAACCGCAAGTTGAGACCAATCCTCAGGGACTTCAGCATCATCAAGTGAAAAGACGATTGAGCCATCCGCATTTAATATCTTTGAACCTTTTTTGACATACCTTACTTCATCGTATGGAGAAATACCCTCTTTCGTAAAATGTCTTTTTATTCTAAAAGATTCTAAAATTCCTTCCAATGCTATATTGTTAAGTGAATCCTGAAGTTTATTTTCTACGGAATTTTCACTGGACAAATTTTCCCTTTTTTCCGTGATCTTTTCCTTAGATGGGGTCTGTTTTTCCATATCTCATCTCCTTACAAAGTTTTAATTTTTCTAAAGCCTCACCTTGAGGCAATAAGAATATAATCCAATCTATTGTGTTTGTCAAGGGGTAATATCACAATATATGGAATTTTATTTACATAATAGACTATCTTTTTTATAATCAATTTATTTCGTTTTTTACAAATTTAAAGCATTTTTGAAAAAACCATTTATTTTAACTTTTTGATTATATTTTTTAAAACTTCAATCCTTGCAAAATTTTTATCATTTGCAGGAACAACTATCCATGGAGCGTAGGGTGTGCTTGTTTTTTCAAACATCTCTATTGCGCAGGCTTCATAGGAGTTCCATTTTCCCCTGTTTCTCCAATCCTCTTCAGTAATCTTGTATTGCTTGTAGGGTGTAGTCTGTCTCTCTTTGAACCTCTTTAGTTGCTCCTCCTGTGTGATTGAAAGGTAAAATTTGATTATCGTTATCTCAAAATCATTTAGTTCCTTTTCAAATTGATTGATTTCCGAGTAAGACCGTTTCCATTCATCATCGGAACAAAATCCCTCAATTTTTTCAACAAGAACCCTTCCATACCACGATCTGTCATAGATTGTAACATTTCCTCTTTTTGGGAGTTCCCGCCAGAATCTCCACAAATAGGGTCTTGCCTTCTCCTCATCCGTTGGAGCAGAAATTGAAATAACCCTGTAGTCTTTCGCATCAAGCGGCTTTATTATTCTCCTTATCGCCCCTCCTTTTCCAGCAGCATCGGGACCCTCAAAGACAACTATCAGAGATTTTTTCTTCTCTGCCATCCTTTTAACAGATTTATGGAGTTCCGCCTGAAGTTTAATAAGTTTATCTTCATAATCCTTATCATCTATTTTCTTTGTGTAGTCGAGAGTTTTAAAAATGTTGTTTTCAGGAGGCTTGAATGACCTTGCTTTCAGGGGGGGTTTCTCTCTTTTTTCAAAAGATTTTATCCCTTCTCTTATTGAGGATACAACATTTTTTGCAACTTCAAGATTTCTATATTTGTAATCATAGGCTTCAACGATGTTGAATGAAGAACACTCCTGATTTGTCTCTCCAAGAACCAATTCTGAAACTTTACGAAATTTATCAAACTTTTTTACATACTTCCACTCCATTTTGTTTATTCTAAAACTCTGAAGTGGGTCACTTTCAATCTTTTTCATCCTTTTAAGAAGAAGGTCTTTTTTGATATGAAGCCAGAATTTAATGATAATAACGCCTTCTTTAGTGAGCATTCTTTCATAGGAGACAATCTCATCAATTCTCTTTTCAAAATCTTTCTTTTTTATCCTTTTAAAGGTTTTGTTGACAATCAATTCGGTGTACCACGAGCCAAGCATAATAGCCATCCTGCCTTTTGCAGGGATTTTTCTAAAGAACCTCCACATATAAGGTCTTTCTCTCTCCTCATCCGTAGGAGAATCAAAAGCAAATGTCTCAATTCCCCTCGCATCAAGCCATTCAAGCAACTGGTTGACGACTTCGCTTTTCCCCGCTCCTTCAACTCCCCCAATGATTACAATTGCAGAATTATTGCTTAAAGCAAGTTTTTTCTGTATCTCAAGAAGTTCCTCTCTTATTTTTGGAACTTCATTTTTGTAGAATTCTTTTGATATACGGATTCCCGTTTCTGCGGTTTCAAACATTTTAGCCCCCTTAAAATTTAAGCGTTTAAAATATTCTTTATAATTGAAGGCAGTTTAAGTATCTCTTCCTGCCTCAATTCCCCAAGAAGGCATATCTGAATCCAGTTTCTTTTTAATAGGTACTCGCTTAAATAACTTAGAAGGTAACCTCTTCTTCCAAGTTCGTCACCAACCATTCTGGAAGAAATTTCTTTTGGAATGACTATGGTGAAAACCGCTGGGGTGGCTATATCAGGGGGAACAAGTATTTGAAGACCATTTTTAAGAATCTCTTCTCTCAAACGGGATGAAAGGCATGCGATTGTTGAGGTTTTCTTCTCAATATCAAGATTGCCTAAGGCTACAGCAAGCGCAGCAAATAGATTTGAAGAAGTTGTATAAGGAATGCCGTGCTTTTCAGCGTATCTTCCCAGGTCAAGGTATCTTGGAAGTTTTTCTGGTTGAGATTTAACATCTGTGTTATAAAAAACAAAGGAGAGCCCCGGGAAGCCTCCAACCGCTTTTCCGCTCAAAGAGGTTGCAAAATCAACTTTATCAAGTTTAAAGGGAACTGTTGCAAAGGAACTTATGCAATCGACTGCAACCTTAACTTTTCTACTCTTGCAAACTTTTGTAATTCCATCAAGGTCGTGTAAAACACCTGTAGATGTCTCGCAATGGGTGAATAAAACCCATTTTATCTTTTCGTCTCTCTCAAGTTCCTTTTCAATCTCTTCCTTTTCAACCCTCTTTCCCCACTCTTTCTCAAGTGTAACAAATTTTAGTCTCCACCTTTTTGCATGGTCAATTAATCTTTCTCCAAATTCACCCTCACTGATTATTAACCCCTTTCCTCGTATCAAAGAGAGTTGCCCCGTCATAACATCGTTGGCAAGGGTTCCACTTCCAAGGAAAATTTCAACATTTTTTGCTCCGCTTAACTTAAGTAAAAGGCTTTTAACCCTTTCAAAAGAATCTACAAAACCCTTTGCACGCGTTGACACTGCAGGACCAGCAATGGCATCCCTCACAGAAGGATGCATCTCAACAGGGCCAGGAAGAAGATTTACAGGCTCTTTAAATTCCTCGTCTTTCTTATCAAAAAGGAACTTTGTCTCATTTCCAAATCTTGATAAAGTCTGCCTGAAAGCCTCGAGAGTCAAATACATCGGTTGATAGGGCGCATCTTTGGTTCCAACCACGGGACCGAAAGGAACAAAGCCTATATGCTTGTAAAGTTTTAATTGCCTTAAAGTGCCTGAAATTACGGCAAGGTCATAACCTTCACCAAGACAGAATTCAGCGGTTTTTTCCATTAAGTTTTTAAAAATAATTCCATTTCTTGCCTCTGGTTTGACCGCAAGAAGTCTAATTTCACAAATCTTTCTTTCTTTAGGCAAATATTCATCCAGATTTGGAAGTTTCTGGTCTAAAGAAAAGGGTCTTTTCCCCCTCACTGTTATCATTCCTATAAGTGTTCTCCCCCTTGTGCAAATTATGTAATTGTTTTCTTGATGAAATTTATCAACAAGTTTTTGCGTTGGCATTGGAGAATGTTGAGGAATTTCTTCAACGAACGTTTTATAGTTTAGTTTGTGTATCTCTTCAAACTCCCACGGCTCTGTTGCAACTTTAAAAACAAGCATTTTTTTAACTCCTCATCGCAACTTTATACCACAAAATGGAAATTTTTTCAAGACATTAAAATATAACTCCATTATTTTCAAAAGGTTAAAAATGATGGCGATAATTAAGTAGATTTTAAAAAAAGTGTTCTCCTATTCTTTCAAGATAAAAAAAGGGGTGGAAGAACTCTTCCACCCGAGGTGCGTTAATGGGAAGGAGGTGTCCCATTAGTGAGGGCAAGACGGTGTTGAATAAATCCTTACGATAGAAAGAGAAAATGAGGTTTCTTTCATCAAACCTGCTTCTTTTTTAGAAAATTTGGTGTACTATCAATTCTCATTTTAGTAGGAATTTGCGCCACTTCATAAGTAGTTTGTACTTTTGAAGGTTTTGGCGTTGGCTGGGCTTTATCAAATAGAGAATTTCCCCTTCTTATCAGCGTTTTATTTGGAGTATCCTCTACCGCCAATTCAACATCTTCAATATTCACGGTGTCAACAAGTCCTGTAGGAGAAAGCTTCTGATCAAGGAAACTTTTATCTATCTTTGGCATTGTAATAACTTCAGCCGATGATTCCTCTGCATTTGAAGATGCTGCAATGACGGTTACGCAAAGTTCATCCGAATCTGGATCTTCATCAAAAGTTCCAAAGGAAATTTCGCAATCGTCAGAGGTTAAGCTTCTTATGTGTTCTGCTGCAATATCCATTTCTGCGTTTGTCGGAATGCTTTGAGAAAAGACAAGAAGCACTTTATCAACATCTACCATTGAAGTGTCTTCAAGCAAAGGATTGTTTGCAGCCATTTTTATAGCATCAAGAGCCCTCGTTTCACCTTTTGCTTTTCCAATTCCAAGTATCGCCCTTCCCCCTCTTTTAAGGACAGATTTAACATCGCCAAAATCTCTGTGAATTATCCCCTCTTTGTTTATAAGGTCTGCAAGTCCCTGAACCCCCTGTCTTAAAATATCATCAGCAGCTTTGAAGGCTTCAATAAATGAACACTTTTCGGGAAGGCAGGATTTTAAGTTGTCATTTGGTATGACAAGAATAGTTGCAGCAGCTTTTTTAAGTTTTAAGACTCCCTCTTCCGCTCTTTTTGCCTTCTTCTGTCCTTCCCAGGAATAGGGCTTTGTTACAACAGCGATGGTAGTAGCGTTAAGAGAATTTGCACAGCTTGCAACAACTGCAGATGCACCAGTGCCTGTTCCTCCTCCCATCCCTGCTGCAATGAAGATAATATCAGCACCTGTAAGAGCATCGATGATGGCATTGTAATTTTCAAGTGCCGCCTTCTCTCCCATTTCTGCATCTCCTCCGGTTCCATGCCCCTGCGTAAGATTTTTGCCAATCGGAATTTTGTTCGGTGCAAGAGATTTTTGAAGGTCTTTAAAATCGGTATTGACATGATAAAATTCGACACCTTTGAGTCCTGCCTTGATCATATTGTTGACTGCATTTCCTCCTGCACCTCCAACCCCTACAACTTTAATGCAAACCTTGTAATCAGCTTCCGGAGAATCATCTGCCACTAAAAGATAATTCAAGTCGTTATCATTCTCGTTGTTTTTCCCTTTTGTTCCTTCTAAATCAAACTCGCTCATTTTCTCCTCCTATTATTCAAAAATTTCAAAAATTTTACTAAACAGTTTTGAAATTGTTCCTTTTTTTGATCTGGCATTTCCTTTTGTAGACATCTTTGCCCCATACTGGACTAAACCTACCGCAGTTGAAAATAGAGGCGTTCCAACGATGGTAGTAAGACCGCTAATTCCCATAGGTTCTCCAGATCTTGCGTGATGGTCAAAGACTTTTTCTGCTATTTCAGAAATTCCCGGAAGAAGTGATCCTCCTCCCGTCAAGACAATTCCTGAATTTATTGTTTTAAGTAACCTTGCGTCTCTTATGTTTTCGTAAAGAAGTTGAAAAAGCTCTACCGCACGAGGCTCAAGTATTTCTGCTATTTTCATCTTTGAAACAACAGACGATTTTTTCTGAGAACTATTTGTAATTTCTACCATTTCATCTTCTGAGACCATATTTGTAAGGGCACAACCATATTTCTTTTTGGCTATTTCAGCATCCATAACACCGATTTTAAGCAAAACAGAGAGATCGTTGGTAAAGAGTTCCCCTCCTATTGGAATTATATGACTATGACAGATTGCACCTTTTTCAAAAACAGAAATTCCTGTTGTTCCGTGCCCGATATTTATTAGTGCAACGCCAAGTTCCATCTCTTCAGGCGTTAAAACAGCATAAGAATCTGCAATCAAATTAAAGACAAAATCTTCTACTTCAATTCCGCAGTTATGAATCACCGTCCCAACATTTTGAAGAGTGGTTACAGGAGCCATAATTATATGAACATTAGCCTCAAGTCTCTGTCCGTGCATACCAATCGGGTCTGATATTCCATCCTGATCATCAATGATGTATTCCTGCGGAATTGTATGAAAAATTTTCTGATCTCCGCTTATTGTTATTGATGAAGAATTTTGTAAAACCCTCGCAACATCTTGATGAGTTACTATCTTATCTTTTGCTGAAATAGCGACAACTCCTCTACTGTTAATGCTATTTATGTGCGTGCCTCCGACTGAGACATAAGCCTTTTCAATAGAATAGCCGGACATTGATTCTGCTTCGAGGCAACTGTTTTTTATGCTTGCCTCAGCCTCTTTAAGGTTTGAGACGCTTCCCCTTCTCATCCCCTTTGCCTCGCTTTTTCCTACGCCTACGATCTCTATTTCTCCGTTTTCAAGGAGTTTTGCCACAATTACCCCAATCTTTGAAGTTCCAATATCAATGCCAACGATGTAATTATCGCCCTTAGCCATCTTTCTTTTCCTCCATAGAATTTGACTCACTTTGAATTATCTTGATGACGATTCTATTGCTCCATCTCAAGTCAAAAATTCCCTTTGTCGCTACATTGTCATTTATCCAACCCTTACTCTCATTATATTTCGCCCATTCTTTTTTGAATTCATTTCCAAAAAAAATAAACGAATTTCCATCTTTAAAACTTACAATATAGGAATTGGGGTCAAGATAATCTATTAATAAACAATCTTTGTTGAGATTGTTAACTTTTAACTCTTTCATTAACGTTTGAAAATCTTTTCCTTTTAGATCAACTTTTGATGTTACTTCAAAACAATTTTCGCTGATCGTTGAACTCTCCCAGAAATTCCCTTCCCCATCAATTGAAAAATACTGGTTACCCTGCTTGACAGTGCAAATGCTCTCCTTCGGCTTGATCTCAAGCGTTATTTCATTTGGAAGATTCCTTCTAAAAAGATAACCTTCAACAAAACCAATTTTTGATATTTTATCTTTAATATCCTCAGAAGATATTGCAAAAATATTTTTTCCAATGAACTCAGAAAGTGAATTTTTTATTATCTCTCTATTTGTTCCGTCTATTCCATAGATGTTTATGTAATGGAGTGAAAATGGTGATAAAACAGATGAATTTGAAAGAGGTTTGTATATCCCAAAAAAAGAAAATGAGACAAGTGCTGCAACAAAAAACATAAGTAGTAAAATGACTAAAATTTTCTTTTTCTTTTTGACTGAAGGTTTAGTTGCCACAACATAGTTGAATGATGGTTCAACATTGTATGCGTTTAAATCATTAAGCGGGCTCATTTTTCCATATCTCCATTTCGTATTCCAGAGAAATTCCTTTTTCTTTTGCTTTCATCTTTGCCTCTTCTGTCAATGAGAATGCCTCTTTGAAAGTTGCGTTTTTTTCTGCTATTAAAAAGTTTGAATGAAGAGATGAGAAAGAAACATTACCATTTTTCTTTCCCTTAAAACCAAGTTCTTCAAGGATTCTACCGGCAAAGTCTCCTTCAGGATTTTTAAATACGCTTCCGCAGGTTCTTTCTTTATATGGCTGTTTTGTCTCTCTTGCTTTTCTAAATTCATTCTTTTTCTTTTGAATGACCTCTTCATCCTCTTTTTTGAGTTTAAGCAGGACACTTTTTACAATTCCTTTATCTTTAATATTCGTTTTTCTATAAAAATGTTCTACCTCTTCAGGTTTTAGTGAGACTTCATCACCTGAGTAGTTTATTAAATTTATTTCTTTTATAATGTCAAAGAATTCTTTGCCGAACGCTCCAGCATTTGTGCAAACCGCTCCGCCAACAGTTCCTGGAATTAATGAAAGTTCCTCCATCCCGCTCAAGCATCTTGAAAAGGTTTGATTTGCCGTCTCCTTAAGAAGCACATCTGCTGATGTTCTTACGAATTGATTTTCTATCTCCAATTTCTTTTCAATATTCAAAATATGAATTACGCCAAAGTTCAATTTGCCATCGTATATTAAAAGGTTTGTTCCTCTTCCAAGTATCTTAAAAGGCAAATTTTCTTCTTTTAAAATTTTCACTATTTTTTTTGCACTATCCCAGTTCAGGGGCTTGATGTAAAATGGAGTTTCTCCTCCAATTCTAAGTCTTGTGTATTCTTTAAGAGACTCGTTCTCTTTGAATGTTTTGCAAAGACCGGGCATAATCTCTCTTATTTTACAAAGATTCATCTTTTCCCCTTAAAAGTTTTAAAATTTCTCCTCCAACTTTTGTTATGTTTCCCGCTCCTACTGTAACTACAAGGTCATTTTCGTTCAAAAGTGGTAAAACAAACTCTGGAATTTCAGAAATGTTTTTGCAGTAGTAACAATTAGTGTGGGACAATTCTTTAAGCCTTTTGAAAAGTGCTTCACCTGTTATCCCTTCTATTGGAGGTTCACCGGCGCTGTAGACATCCGTCACAACAACAATGTCTGAAAGAAGAAGAACTTTTGCAAAACCATCTTCAAACGCCTTTAATCTTGTGTATCTGTGAGGCTCAAAAATTATGACAAGCCTCTTGTTTTCACCCGCAAGTCTTGCTGTCTCAATTAAAGCCTTTAATTCTGAGGGATGATGGGCGTAATCGTCGTAAATTTCAATTCCCTTTTCAATGCCTTTAAATTCAAATCTTCTATCAACCCCGGGAAATGTTGAGAGTGCCCTTATTGCTTCTTCAAGGTTGACTTCAATTTCAGAAAGGGCTACTATTGCACCAAGTGAGTTTAAAATGTTGTGAGTGCCGAATTGCTTTATTTCAGCAACTCCTATCTCTTCACCGTTTCTTTTTATGATGAATCTCTCCCCTCTAAAGTTTCCATTGACTCTTTCTGCACTCCACTCAGACCCTGGAAGCATTCCGTAAGAAATTGCCCTTCTTTTGAAGTGTGGAATTAACTCTCTTACATTGAAATCATCGCTACAACATACAACGGAACCATAAAAGGGAACCTTATTTGCAAAATCAATGTAGGCATCCCTCAAAGATTCAAGGGTGGGATAGGTATCAATGTGTTCCCAATCTATGTTTGTAATAACAGCAAGAGATGGATGAAGTAAAAGAAAACTTTTGTCAGACTCATCTGCCTCTGCAATTAAAAGATTTGATTTTCCAAGTGTCGCTGAACTTCCAATCGAAGAGAGCCTTCCACCGATTATCAAGGTTGGATCAAGATTCAAAGAACGGGTTATGTGTCCAAGCATCGCTGTTGTAGTCGTCTTCCCATGAGAACCACTTACGATTAAAGAATCCTTAAGTCTTGTTAGTTCAGCAAGCATCTCACCCCTTGAAATTACGGGAATCCCTTTTCTTTTTGCCTCAAGCAGTTCAGGATTTCCCTCTGGAACCGCCGAAGAGCGGACAAGAAGTTCTGCATCTTCAATGTTTGAAGGTGAATGTCCTTTAAAAACTTTAATCCCTAAAGATGAAAGCCTTTCTGTTATTGCTGTCTGTCTTAAATCCGAACCTGAAATTTTAAACCCCATATTGAATAAAACTTCTGCGATTCCGCTCATCCCAATCCCTGAGATTCCGACGAAGTGTATCCTTTTTATTCTCTCGAACTTCATTAAACCTCCTTACTTATGTTTAGAAGAAGTCCAATAGCACAAAGGGTTGAGAGCAAAGATGAACCGCCATAAGAAATTAAAGGATAGGGCATTCCCTTAGGTGGAAGGATGTAGATATTGACGCCAATATGGATTAAAGATTGAATAACGATAAAGAAGGTTATCCCAAAGGCAATGAGTGCAAAGTAAGGATTCTCAGATTTTACCGCTATTTTAAATCCTCTGTAACCTATCAATAGAACAAGAAAAATCAAAATTGAGCAACCAACGAATCCCAACTCTTCAGCAATGTTTGCAAAGATGAAATCGGTATGGGGAAGAGGAAGAAACAACCTTTTTGAACTTCCGCCGCCAAGTTTTTTCCCGAGTACCCCCCCACTTCCAACAGCAATGAGTGATTGTCTTATCTGAAATCCAGACCTCTGTGGGTCGCTATCTGGTGTTCCCAATAATCTCTCCAGCCTATAAGGCGCAAAGATAATTGCAATAGCCGATACTACAAGTAGTAATAGTCCCAAAGGAAGAACATACTTAAATGGAAACCCGCTTACAAAGATCATCGTAAATACTACAACAATGAGAAGTGCAGTCATTCCCATATCTGGTTCAGCAAATATCAAAGAGGATATGAGCAATATGGGGATGCATATCCGGGCAAACAATTTTAGCCATCTGGTTTTCTTTTCAAGTCCCCTTTTAAGCAAAAAGGCTGTAACAATTATCGCAGTTATTTTTGCAAACTCCGAAGGTTGAATTGTAAATCCTCCAATTTTAATCCAGCGATGAGCACCGTTAATTTTTGGCATAAAGAAAACAACTATAAGTGAAATGGTTTGAAGGGCAAATATTAAAAAGACCACTTTGCTGTTTTCAAGATATTTTAAAGGAACTTTCAAGGCACCAATAAGCAACAAAACACCACAAGCGAGGAAGAGGAGCTGTTTGAAAAGAAAGTAATTTGGGTCTCCCTTTCTCGTCATTGCAAATATGAATGATGCGGAGTAGATGGCAACAAGTCCAAAAGAGACGCTTATCAATGAAAATGTAAGAAGCGATCTGTCAAATTTAGCCTCTATCATTTTTCCCTTCTAAAATCCATTTCTTAAACTTTTCTCCTCTATCTTCAAAGTTTTGGAACTCATCAAAGGAGGCACAGGCTGGAGAAAGAAGAATTATTTCTCCTCTTTTTGCCCTTTCCTTCAAAAAGAGGGTGGCTTCCTCTAAAGTTTCAAATTCCTCATATTTAATTTTTCCTTCAAAAACTTCTCTCACCTTTCCACGCGATTCTCCAAATCCAACAACCTTTGAACATCTTTTTAAAACCTCGTCTATTAGCGATGAAAAATCAGCACCTTTATCCCTTCCTCCAAGCAAAAGCACAATGTTTCTTTCAAAACTTTGTAAAGCCTTTTTGACTGAATCAACATTTGTAGCTTTTGAATCGTTATAAAATTGAGCCCCATTTATTTCTGCAACAAACTCAAGTCTATGGGGAAGAGTTTCAAATTCAATTAAAGCCTCTCTAATTTTTTCTTTTTCAACGCCGTTTAAGAATCCAGCAATTGAAGAAGCCATCACATTTTCAAGGTTATGAGGGCCTTTTATTTTTAACTCTTTAGTATCAACGATTTCAATAATTCCCTCTTTTTTAAATTGAAGATAAACTTTACCCTCTTCCACAAATGCCCCATCAAAATTGTGCCTTTTTTGAGAAAAGTAAAATTTTCTTGATTTAATCTTTTCAAGATTTTTAACCATTTTATTATCATCCAGATTTACTATTGAGAAATCATTTTCATCCTGATTTTCAAAAATTCTCATCTTCGCTTTGTAGTAATCTTCCCTTGTTTTATATCTATCCTGATGGTCGGGAGTCAAATTGAGTAGAATTGCTGTAGATGGCTTAAATCTTTCAATTCTTTCAAGCTGAAAGGAGGATATTTCAAGGACAAAGAGCGTTTTTTCATCTGAATTTAAAACTATTTCACTAAAAGAGGTTCCTATGTTTCCTCCAACTCTGACATCATCAAACTTCTTTTTAATTATTGAGTTTATTAAAGATGTTGTTGTTGACTTTCCATTTGAGCCTGTAATTGCAATAATTTTTCCCTTTGAAAAGTTAAAAGCAAATTCAATTTCTGAAATTATTTTCTTCCCCTCTTCCTCCGCCCTTTTTACAACCTCGTTTTCTTTTGAAATTCCCGGTGAAATTACAACAAGATCGCCCTCTTTTAAAACTTCAAAAGAATCTTCCTCTTTATAAAACTCCATTCCTCGTTCACAAAGTTTTTTTACTTCATTCGAGAGTAAAGAGATTGGTTTTTTGTCAATGCCAATAGTCCTATTTTTGAAAAGCAAGGAGAGGTTAGCAGAGGCAATGCCAGAAACTCCCATTCCAAGAACAATTACCGTCATTGCTTTCCAATCTCCTTTAAAAGGAAATCAACAAGTTTATCAAGCCCGATTGACCTTGAACCCTTTACGACAAGAAATGAACCTTCATCAAGTTTGCTTTTAATAAAATCAATTCCATCCTCAAACTTTTTCACCCACAAAACATCTCTATTTTTCCTTCCAAAACTTTCTGCCATCACTTTTGCTGGCTCATCTCCAACACATAGCAAAGAAGAAAAAATTGATGACGCAATATCGCCAATTAGAGAATGGTATTTAAAACTTTCCTTCCCCAGTTCCTTCATCTCTCCAAGAACGCCAATCTTTTTTCTTTTTATATTTTTTAGACTATACAGAAGAGATTTAACCGCTTCAGGATTTGAATTGTAGGAATCATCGTAAAGTGTTATTTCATTTTGAAGTTCATAAATTATCCCTCTATGTGATGGAATTTTTATATTCTTTGCAACATCTTTTGCAGTTGAAATATCTCCACCAACTATTAGATGAAGGAGAAGGGCTGAGGCAAAATTGTAAAGATAAGAACTATTCAAAAAGGGAAGTTCAATTGAAATTGTATGTTTTTGGTAATCGAATTGGGTATGAACTCCCTTTTCACCATTTTCCAAAATTTTGAATTTTAAATCTGAATCATCAGATGTGCCATAAGAATAGCATTTTAGATTGAACTCCTCTTGAATTTTTTTAAGAAATGGGTCATCGTTATTAAAAATAACAAATGACGGTCTCAAGAGATGGCTTAGCACTCTCTTTTTTTCATCATAAATTGTTTTTAAATCATCAAGAAATTCAAGATGAACCGGATTTATTGAGGTAAAAATAACTGAGTCAGGCATTGCAATTGATGCAAGTTCGTCCATCTCACCTTTTTTTGATATTCCCATTTCAAGAATCCAGTATTTGCTTTCAAAATCACCATTTATGATTGTTTCAGGAAGTCCTAAAAGGTTGTTTTTATTTCCTTCGTTTGAATATGTTTTAAAAGAGGTTTTCAAAAACTCACTTGCAAACTCCTTCGTTGTTGTCTTTCCAACCGACCCAACAACTCCAATCACTGAACCCTCAAATTTTTTTCTCACAGATTTTGCAAACTCCTGCACCGATTTTTCGGGACATTCGCTTAAAATCAAACTTTTTCCATCATGAGGTGTAACTTCTTTTGATGCAATTGAGACTATGGCGCCCGATTCAAACGCTTTCTCAACAAAATCGTTACCGTCAAAAGTTTCTCCCTTTACTGCAACAAAGAGATTTCCATTATTTATTCTCCTTGAATCGTAAGAGATCCCTTCAAAAAAAGCATCAGGGTTACCTATTATCTTCTTAACCCCTTCAATTTTTTCAAACTCTTTTGCTAAATACTTTCTCATTAAACATTTCCTTTAAAATCTCATAAGCCACCGTAGGATCGTGAAATGGAATCGTTATTCCCTTTGCAGTCTGTGTTTTTTCATGTCCTTTGCCAGCGATAACAACCGTATCTCCACTCCTTGCTATTGAGAAAGCCTTTTTTATCGCTTCCCTTCTATCAAGTTCCTTTATGTATTTCTTTGAAGGATTCATCTCTGAAAGGATCCCGGTCTCAACTTCTTTAGCAATGTCTTCCGGGTTTTCACTCCTTGAATTATCCGAGGTCAAAATGACGACATCACTCAACTTTGTTGACACAGCACCCATTAAAGGTCTTTTTGTTTTGTCTCTATCTCCACCACAGCCAAATACCGTTATAATTCTTTTTTCTGTTAGAGGCTTTATGTTGAGCAAAAGATTTTTTAAAGCATCATCAGAATGGGCATAATCAACAAAGACATAGAAATCCTGCCCCACATCAACCCTTTCAACCCTACCAGGAACTCCTTTTAAAGCGGTTATCCCTTCCTCTATTGCTTCCCTTTCTATCCCCAATCCCTTAGAAAATGCTATTGCAAAGAGGATGTTTAAAAGGTTGTAACTTCCAGGTAAGGAAGATTTTATCCTCACCTTTTCAAATGGGGTAACAGCAGTTGCCTCGATTCCCTCAAGATTCATTGATATATCTTGGGGATAAATATCTGCAGATGAGGAGAGTCCCACTTTGAAAATTCTTTTCCCTTTAAGTTCATTTGAAAGCCTTAAACCGAAGTCATTTTCAATATTTATTACAGAAAACCCATCTTCCTTTTGAAGGTCAAACAACTTCTTTTTTGTCTCAAAATAGTTTTCCATAGTTTTGTGAAAATCAAGATGGTCCCTTGTTAAATTTGTAAATCCGCACGCATCAAATTTGAGTGATGAAACGCGATGAAGTTCAAGAGAGTGAGAGGAGACTTCAATCGCCGCATAAGGAATTTTAAGATTTGAAATCTCTTTAAGCCATTTGTGGATAAAATGTGCCTCAGGAGTCGTTCTTTGGGCTTCCCTTAAGGTTTTCCCGTCATCATATTCAATGGTGCTTAAAATTGCACCACCGCCTGCAACTTTGAATATTGACCTCAAAAGATAGACGATGGTTGTTTTTCCATTGGTTCCTGTCACACCAACGAGTTTCGGCGGTTCATTTTCAAGTGGATAAAGAAAACTTGATGCTGCGGAGAATGAATACCTCTCATTTTGACAGACTATCCATGCTCTATTCTTATGTTTTTCTTCGAAGGGCTCTCTATGGGTGAGGATTGCGGATGCTCCCTTTTCTATTGCCTCATCAATGTATTTTGTGCCATCCTCTTTAAAACCTTTTAATGCCGCAAAAACATTCAAAGGTTCAACCTCTTTACTTGAACAGGTTATTCCGCTTATTTCTCTATCAATATCACCATAGAAACAGGAATAGGGAATTGCATTAAGAAGTTCTCTTACAGTCGTTTTAAATGTCATCTTTTAGCCCCTATCATAGCAAGGTCTGTTTTTATGTAAGGTTTGATGTCAAATCCAGATCTCTTTAAAGCAATAGAAGTTATTTTTGCAAAAAGAGGGGCTGATACAGCGCCACCATAAACCTGACCAACAGGGTCATCGACCATTACAAGGGTTACAATTTTTGGATTTTCTCTCGGAGCAAAACCTGCGAAATAGGCGATTCTTCCTTTTCTGAATGAATCTGTTTTTATTCCGAGTTTCTGGGCAGTTCCAGTTTTTCCTGCTATTTCAACATAGGGAATTGAAGCGGTTTTACCCGTCCCTTTATCAACGACAGAAACAAGCATCCTTGATAAAATATTGGCGGTTTCTTCAGAGATGACCCTCTCTCTCTTCTCATCCTTTTTCCCAAGTTCAATTTTTGGTGTAACCTTTATCCCTTTGTTTGCTATAGTTGCATATCCCAAAGCAAGTTGCATTGGTGTTACCCTTACCTCCTGTCCAAAGGCTATTGATGGTGCTGAGAGTGCTGACCATCCTCCCTTTGCTGGATTTCTCAAAACTCCACAACTTTCTCCCTTCCATTTAAGTTCTGTTACTGAGCCAAAGCCAAATTTTCTCAAGTATTCATAAAATTTGTCCTTCTTTAACATCATTCCAATTCTTCCCGCCCCACAGTTTGAACTGTATGCAAGGACATCCTCAATCTGGTAGTAGTTGCTATGCGGGGGATGGTCATCCTTTATCGTGTGATTTCCTATCGTCAGAGGTGTAACCATAACCTCTTGATATGGAGTTATGACTCCACACTCAAGAGCGATGGCTACTGTGAAAGGCTTAAAAGTGCTTCCCGGTTCATAACTATCAAGGACAGTTATGTTCCTGTAATTTACCTCATCCTTTTTAAAAGAAATGGAATTGAGATTGTTTGGATCAAAGGTAGGTCTTACCCCAAGTGCAAGGATTTCACCTTCTGGAACTGACAGGACAATTGCGCACGCAGATTTTGGATTATAGGTTGAAAAAACATCATCAAGACATTTTTCAACTTCATACTGGATTGCCTCATCAATTGTAAGTGCGATGGAATCTGGTTCAGGAACTATAGAGTTTATGGATTCAATCGGAAAGAGTCTCACTTTGTTTCCAACTCTGTAGACGATGTATTCCCTTTCGCCTTTGCTCAATCTTTCATTCCAATTCTCCTCAAGCCCACATATTCCCCCATCAACGCCAACCGTTCCGATTAGATTTGAAGCTAAGGTTCCCTTTGGATAATACCTTCCCCATTCTCTGATAAGAGAAACTTTATCGTATGAGCTTGCTATTTTTTCAACTTTATCGCTAAATTCGATGGGAAGTTTTCTTCCAATCCATGTAAAGGCTCTTCTCGTTTTAAGCCTTTGTAAAATATCTTTTTCTTGCTCTGAAGAAAGCCTTGAAACATCTTTCGCAAGTGCTTCAGGATTTTTGATCTCATCTGGTTTTACCGTGCAAAGGGAAGGTTTTTCAATACTTGCAGCAAGTATCACTCCGTTTCTATCTGTAAATTGTGTTCTGGGAAGTTCAATTTTGACTGTTCCCTGCTCCTGAGATAGCGCCTCTTCTTTATAGTAATCGTACCTGATGATTTGAAGGTAAAAAAGCCGACAAAAAATTACAACAACAAATAAGATTATAAAAACAATGACAAAAACAAACCTGAATTTGTTAATTGCTTCTGTCATTTTCTCTCTCCGTTAAAATATCTTTTTTAACGATTTCTTTTGAAAAATTAACATTGAGTTCTGAAGGATTTTCTTTTATCATCCCCAATTTTTCAACTGCTATCTTTTCAGCATTGGAGAGATTTAAAAGTCTCTCCCTTTCAATTAGAAGAACCTCTTTCTGCCTTTTAAGTTCCTCTTTTTTTCTAATAAGTTCAGAAATCCTGATTTCACTATTTGTAAAGTTAACCCTCATCGCAACATAGATCAAAAGAGGAATGGCAAAGAGGATGCAAAAAAATAGAACTTTTAGAAGGTCCTTATCGGCATTTTTATCAGGTTGTGGAATTGGTTTTCCTATGACAAAGTCATTTTTTTTCATTTTCTTATTGCGTACCTCAACCTTGCACTTCTTGACGATGGATTGGTTAAAACTTCGTTCATATCAGGTCTTAATGGGGTTTTAGAAGCAAAACTGACAATTGGTTCATTACCACAGATACAATAAGGAAATTGAGGAGGGCAGGTGCAACCTTTTTTCAACTCCCTGAATGAGTTTTTTACAATCCTGTCCTCAAGAGAGTGGTAGGAAATAACGACAATCCTTCCGGATTTTTGAAGAATGCTAACCGCATCCTTAATAAATTTATCAAGACCCTTTAATTCTTCATTAATGAAGATTCTTATCGCTTGAAAAATCTTTGTTGCAGGGTGCTTTGAATCCCTTTTTGAAGAAATGACCTCTTCTACAACTTGAGATAAATCCTTTGCACTTTTTATTCTCTCTTCTTTTAAAGCAGATTTAATCGCTTTTGCAATTTTGTGCGGGTTTTCGACTTCGCCATATTTATTTAAAATCTCTGAAAGTTCCTGCTCTTTTGAATTTTTTAGAAATTCTAAGGCTTTGATTCCTTTTGAAGTATCCATTCTCATATCAAGAGATTTTTCATCCTTAAAACTAAAGCCTCTCCCTTCCTGCAATTGAAGAGATGACAAGCCAAGGTCAAGAAGAATTCCCTTTGGCTCTTCTTTTAAATAGGGCTTCCAGAAATCAATTTCTTTGAAATTGCAGTTTAAAATCGTTACTCTACTACCAAATTTTTTGAGACGATTCTTTGCTATTTCAATTGCAGAAGAGTCTCTGTCTATTCCTAAAATATTGGTAAGAGGCGTTGCTTCTAAAATCGCCTCAGAATGGCCGCCAGGTCCCAATGTACAGTCCACGAACAATCCTCCTTCACTTACATTAAGGACTTCACAGACCTCCTTTACCATCACCGGAATGTGAATGTAGTCCATTTATGCCCTCTTTAATCAATTCAGAAATGAATGTCTGGTCGTCGTCTGACATTGGTGCCACTCCAAATCTTTCATTGAAGAGTTCTTCTTTCCAGATTTCAATTTCATTTGTGGGATAACCGCAAACGATGACCTCTCCCTCCATTCTTGCATATTTTCTAAGTCTCTGGGGGATCAAGATCCTTCCCTGACTATCAATTTCCTGTTCATCGCCATAAATAGTTGCCATCATCAAAAATCTTCTTACCCTCGGATCGTTTGTCTTTCCTGAAGAAGACATTACATTTTCTATTTTTTCCCATTCAGAAATGGGATAAACCCTTACAGATGGAACCCAGAATGAAGTAACATATACCTTTGGTCCAAAGACCTGTAAAAGGGGCGTACGGAATTTGGCAGGGATTTTGACCCTTCCTTTGTCATCAACAGTTGCCTCGGAACCGCCTCTAAACATCTTTAAACCCCATCAAAATATTGGCCATTACTTCAATAGCCACTTTCGGCCATTTTTAGCCACTTATATTGTAAGAAGAAAAAATTCATTTGTCAAGAGGCATTTTTTGACAGGATTTTTGACAGGACTTTTCTTATCATAAAATTTTGCTTGACTATTTTCTCCCTTTTATGGGATAATAAGTTTTGCGGGGTCGTAGCTCAGTTTGGTTAGAGCGCCGGCCTGTCACGCCGGAGGTCGCGGGTTCGACCCCCGTCGGCCCCGCCAAATATTCAAAGAAGGGGTTTCACCCCCTCTTTGCGTTTTGCTTCGCAAAACTGAATACCCCCAGAAAGAATGCGTCTTAGACGGAATGAATCCGATGCTCGACGCTTTAATCAATTTAAAAAGAAAAAGAGAACACGCGACCGTGCAAGGGGGTTTCAGGGGGAAAGG
>DHFQ01000049.1:3664-3878 GCA_002402325.1 Candidatus Aminicenantes bacterium UBA4820 | reverse complement strand
TCGACCCCCGTCGGCCCCGCCAAATATTCAAAGAAGGGGTTTCACCCCCTCTTTGCGTTTTGCTTCGCAAAACTGAATACCCCCAGAAAGAATGCGTCTTAAGCGGAATGAATCCGATGCTCAACGCTTTAATCAATTTAAAAGGAAAAAGCGGAATTGCAAAAGCAAAATAATTTAAAACTTAAAATGTCCCTCCTCCCCTTTCAGAAAGGGA
>DHFQ01000049.1:0-3612 GCA_002402325.1 Candidatus Aminicenantes bacterium UBA4820 | reverse complement strand
AATTTAAATAAAAATGGTAGAATATTTTATGCACAATGACAAGACTATCGACAGGATAATTTTTGCACTTGAAAAGGAGAACATAAAGACTTTCGGGTTTTGCAATTTTCCATCTTTTGAAGAAACAAATTCTTTATGGCAAAGATTGCAATCTTCTGAAATTCCTCTATCTCTTTCCTATTTGAGGAAAAAAGTTTGGGGAAATCCAAAAGAGTTTGTTACGTGGGCAAGGGGCATAATCACATTTGCAATTCCTTACAACACCACTTTTGAAAATTCAATTGAAGTTACAAAATCTGATAGAGTGTGGGTTTCAAGATATTCCTACGGGGATGATTATCATCTTATTTTAAGGAAAAAACTCAAACTGATAAAACATTTTCTATTACAAGAAGGGTTTAAAGCAAGGATTTGCGTTGATTCGTTTCCAATTTTTGAAAGAAGCGTTGCAGTGAAAAGCGGTCTTGGGTTTATAGGAAGAAATGGTCTTCTTATAAATGAAATGATAGGAAGTTATCTTTTTCTTGGAGAGGTGATAACTGATATTTCATTTGATGAAAACATAGAATTGAAAGCGGTTAGTGATAACCGTTTTTGCTCAAAATGTAACAGATGCGTGGATGCCTGTCCTACAAAGGCTTTGAAAGGAGATGGAAGCGTGAATCCCTCGAAATGTATCTCCTCTTATAATGTTGAATGGAGGAGAGAACTTCCTTTAAATGCACCAAATTTTTTTAAAAATCTCTTTGGTTGCGACATCTGTCAGGAGGTTTGCCCTTATAACAGGAAAAAACCTCTAACAGAAGAAAGTTGCTTCAAGCCAAAAAAAGGATTGTATGCACCAAGAATAGGCGACCTTTTAAAAATGGATGAAATTGAAATAGAGAAATTGATTGAAGGGACTTCGCTTAAAAGAAGAGGAGCAAAGGGAATAATGAACAATTTAAAAAAGATTTGCTCGCTCTAAATTTTATGCAGAATTAAAAGCGGTTTGAAATTCTTTTCTTCAGGTTGCTATACAAAAAGCGATGAAACAGAATCCTCGTTGTGAATCCTTTTTATTGCTTTGGCAAGTAATTTTGAGACAGAAAGTATCTCAATTTTTTTACACTTGTTTGCCTTGTCAACTGCATCAATAGTATCCGTTACAAATACTTTTTCCACCCTTGAATTTTCAAGGTTTTTTAGAGCGTTTCCTGATAGGACAGGGTGTGTTGCCGCACAATAAACTTTTTTTGCACCATTTTCTATCAAAGCCTCAACACCTCTACAAATTGTTCCTGCTGTATCAATCATATCATCAACGATTACACAGTTTTTCCCTTTTACATTTCCAATGATGTTCATCACCTCTGCTACATTTGGTGATTCTCTTCTTTTGTCAATAATTGCAAGGTCTGAAGAGAGTCTTTTAGCATAAGCTCGTGCCCTCTCGACTCCTCCTGCATCAGGAGATACTGTTGTAATATCCTTCAATCCAAGATTTTTGATGTGCTTTACTAAGATTGGCGCGGAAAAAAGATGATCAACAGGTATTTTAAAAAAGCCCTGTATCTGAGAAGCGTGAACATCCATACATAAAATTCTATCAACTCCCGATGCTTCAAGAAGATCCGCAACAAGTCGTGATGTTATTGGCACTCTTGGCTTATCTTTTCTATCCTGCCTTGCATAACCGTAATATGGCATAACAGCGGTAATTCTCCTTGCTGAAGCCCTTTTGAAAGCATCGATCATAATTAAAAGTTCCATCAGGTTATGATTGACAGGCGTTGAGGTTGGCTGGATTATAAATACATCCCTTCCTCTCACATTTTCAAGAATTTGACAATAGACTTCTCCATCCGCAAAGTCATAAATATTTATTTTGCCGAGAGGCAACTTCAGATGGTCTGCAATTTTTTTGGAAAGAGGCTGGTTTGATCTACCCGAAAATATCAATGGATCACTTTTTTTATTAGCCATATCTTCTCCTTTTTTTGGCTGGGGAGGAGGGATTCGAACCTTCGAATGGCGGCTCCAAAGGCCGCTGCCTTACCGCTTGGCTACTCCCCAGCGAAAAGCATTCCTATTTTACCTTTTTTTCAGATTTTATTCAACAAAAAAGGGGGTATAAAACCCCCTTTTTTAGAATTTCATTTTTCTGTGTTGCTACTTTGTTTTATCAACAATGAAAGAGCCAGTCCACACTTCTCCACCATATTTTCCAATGACTCTAAAGTAGAAGGTAACCTGATTTCCGCTTTGCCCAAAGGCATATTTCAAAACCTTTTTCCACTTTTTCTCTGAGAGTTGATAACTAAGCATTTTCTTGAACGGTTTTTCCTTCGTACCGCTCTTAACAAGGATGTAGTAGAAAGATGGATCAGGGCTTATATTAACCTGATATTTTGTATCACCCGAATTTGGAAACCAGGAAAAAAGTGGCGGAGGATCGCTCAACCCATAAACAGGAATAGCCGGAATGATATTAACATCAATTTCCTCAACACTGCTATTTCCTGAATAATCATAAGCAACAATGTCAACCGTGTAAGTTCCCGGCTCAAATGCTGAAACATTTGAATACCAATAAATGGAATCAGATACATTTTTATCTATGAAATTGTCGTTGAGATAGACTTCCATTGACTTTATACCGAAATCATCAGAAGAAGCAGCATCGATCAGAAGAAGGGATGTAATGTTTTCATTTGGTGTTGGGTGATTCACCTGAATAAGAGGCGCATCGTCTCTTCTCTGTAAATGGGCTGGATTGCCGAGCCACTGAGAGAAGTTTCCTGCTGGAGGTGCCCAGTGTGTTATAGCTTGTATTGACCTCTTACCCTGTCCGGTGGCGACTATAACAAGACCTCTATTTTGCCATGCAGTCAAAATTACATTTGTCCCAGCATAGCCCTCAACCGTAGGATGCCATGTAATCTCGTGTCCACAACCAACCTCAAAATAAACAAGTTCTCCCGTATCATCACAAAACATAGCGTATCCCATTGAGTCAACGGCGGGAACTCCTACAATTGCGGGCGACCACTTATTTTTATAGGCATCACAGGTTTTTGAAAAACGCCAATTTATAGTGCCATTAAAAACATTAAAAGAGATAAAATCTGAAGCCCCTTCAAGAACAAAGACGGCATTATCTCCAAAAATTATTGGTGGCCTTTTTTCAACAAGAATGAGCGTGCCTTTTTCATCATAAGCCTCCCAGAGATGATTGCCAAATTTATCGTAAACATCAAGGATTCCACCTCTTATGTAAAACAAATTGTCGTAAGAATCAACAGCAATCGGGACTTCCGAATAGTTAAAGCAGTTAACCCTCCACTTAATATTTCCCTGCTGAGTTATTGCGTGAAGGAAATTCTCTGATGCAACATATACGGTTCCATCCCCTGCAATGGTTGGTGGCCCAACTGTGTAGCCAAGTTTCTTTTTCCACAGCACCTGACCTCCAAAACCATCAACGCAGAAAAGATAACCATCCTTTGTTCCAAAGAAAATTTTCTTCTCACCCGTTACGGCAAGATAAGTCGAAGCATTCTGTTCAAGTTTTAGTGTCCATACCATATTCCCATCTGTTCCATAGCCTCTTAAATCAGCAGCAGAGGTTGC
>DHFQ01000123.1 GCA_002402325.1 Candidatus Aminicenantes bacterium UBA4820 | reverse complement strand
TTTGACCCCCGTTAATCATTTTTAAGTAATTGCGAAAAGGGAGGTTCATCAGGGGTATAACCTATGAAGAAGCAATCTGAATGACGACAAAGCAGGTTGCCCGTCGCCGTTGGTTCCCGTAACCATCCAATAAAGATATAAATCAATGCCTGATTTTGGGAAAATCGTGTTGTTTCATTTTTAATTTTTTATTCAATGTTGTAAAATATTATCTTTAGGAGGTTAAAATGGTTTTGAAAAAAATTGGAATGGTTTTTTCAGGAGGACCAGCTCCTGCGGCTAATGCTGTGATTTCATCTGCAACACTTTCTTTCCTTAAAAATGGAATTGAAGTAATTGGCTTTTATGATGGATTTTCTCATCTTGAAAAGGAAAATTTAGAACTTAAAGAAAATGAACACTACACATTTTTGAAAGAGTGGATTTCGTGCCTGAGAAACGAAAGAGGAGTGTGGATAAGGACATCAAGGGCAAATCCGGGTAAGGATATTAAAAAGGCTGAAGATTTAAAGGATCCAGGGAAAACTGCAAAGTTGAGGTTGATAAAGGATAAACTTGAAAAACTTTCCGTTGATGCTTTAATAACGATTGGCGGCGATGATACTTTAAAGACATCAAATTTTCTTTACCAGACTGGGGTGAAAACGGTTCATATTCCTAAGACAATTGATAACGACTACTATGGAATAGCGTGGACATTTGGTTTCTGGACAGCAGTTGATTCTGCAAAAGTTCCGCTTTTAACTTTAAAATCTGATGCGGAATCGACAAATAGTTATTTCATAGTCGAACTTATGGGAAGAAAGGCAGGATTTATAA
This sequence comes from Candidatus Aminicenantes bacterium UBA4820, assembly GCA_002402325.1. GTDB lineage: Bacteria > Acidobacteriota > UBA4820 > UBA4820 > UBA4820 > UBA4820. The sequence continues at coordinate 10,443 of DHFQ01000123.1, read as the reverse complement.
CTTATGCGGCAGGAATTTGCGGAGAGGCATTTATAATAGTTGGTGCAGAAGACATTGATGGAACATTTAATCCTGACACACTTTCAGAGAAAATTGCAGATATAATCATTGAAAGAGAGAAAAAAGGATTGAAAGGTGGCTTGATATGTGTGGCGGAAGGGCTTGCTGATAAACTTGAAGATGAATTTAAGCCTAAAGAGATTGACAAACACGGTAATGTCTATTATGGGACGGCTGAACTTTACAAAATACTTGCAAAAAAGGCAAAGGAAATATATCAGAATAAAACAGGAAAGGAAAAGAGGATCAACGCAAAGCAGATTGGCTATGAGACGAGAACATCACCTCCAATCTCATACGATATAGTTTTAGGTTCAATGCTCGGCTACGGAGGGTATAGATTGATGAGTGAAGGGAAATTTGGCTCTATGGTCAGCGTAGAGGCTGATTTTACAATAAAGGCAGTTCCCTTTTCTGAACTTGTTGATCCTCAAACTCTTTACACAAAAATAAGGCTAATTGATAGACAAAGCGACCTTTACAAATTGAAAGAGATTTTGTCTTATTCTATAAAGGAGTAATAAAAATGGATTTTTTGGAACTCATGCAAAAAAGAAGATCAGTCCGTTCGTTTAAAGAGAAAGAGATTCCGCAAGAGTTGCTCGATAAAATTCTTGAAGCAGTAAGGATTGCACCCTCAGCTGGAAATATTCAATCATACAAAATTAAGATAATTAAAGACAGGGAAGTAAAAGAACATCTTGTTAAAGCAAGTTTTGGACAGAAATTTATAGCACAGGCGCCCATTGTTATAGCCTTTCTTGCTCATCCAGAAGAGGCAAAAAAGCATTATGGCGATAGAGGCGAGCAACTATATTCCATTCAGGATGCAACAATTGCTTTATACACAGCCCATCTCGCTACTGAAGAGCTTGGGCTTGGCTCATGCTGGATTGGTGCTTTTGACAACGAATATGTCTTGAGTGCAATAAATGCGGATAAAAAGAAATATATTTGCGTGGGCTTTCTCCCGATAGGTTATCCAGATGATAAAGCGAGAGCGAAAAAGAGAAAAGAGTTGAAGGAGTTAATTCTCGAGTAATAAAACAATTGTCAAAAGTATGTTATTTAAGGCGATTTGGAAAAAGTGTATTAAAAAGTTTGCGACAGAGACACTACTAATTCTGAAAAAAATAGAAGTGTTGCCCAAAATAATATGAAATTGAAAATGCCAAACTTAAAAAAACGGGGAGTTCGGAAGTGGTATCAAGACTACCATTTTTTGAGATCCTTAGGCGGAGCATTGGCTGAGTAATAGAGTGAAGTCGTTTTATTTCTTATCGGGTGCAATCGTGATGAGGGGCTCATAAAACTGTGCCTCTTAAAACCGCAATAGAATTTACCTTAAAAAACCGCAGGCTTGTCTAATGTTTCTTTTGCTAATTTACTCACAATATCATCAGAACAAGTTGACTGAGTTTGTACAAGGATTTATTTTGGACAAATGTAGTAAAATATTATAATGAACAAAGAATTTCTACCTGATACAATAAAACTTGCATACCCAATCAGTGGATGGAAGTGGATTCTACTCCTCATATTTTTTGGTACAACATTACAAACCTACACTCTTGATCCGACTAAAAGCATCAAACAGTACACCCACGAAGCGTGGACTAGCGAAACCACCCTTCCTCAATCTTCAGTACAAACGATCCTCCAGTCAAAGGATGGGTATTTGTGGCTTGGCACTCAGGAAGGGCTGGTAAGATTTGATGGAGTGAATTTTGTGCAGCTCAACTCTGAGGACATAAGTTCTCTTTGTGAAGACAGGGAAGGCCGATTATGGATGGCAACCTACAACGGAGTTATGAGTTTCCACAAGGGAAAGTTCCAGCAATATACTACTAATAATGGTCTTGGAAATAACCGCTGTAACTCAATCTCCATAGATTCGGCTGGAGCGCTCTGGGTTGCTACCAATGCAGGGGCAAGTATGATGAAAGAAGGGAAATTCACCACTTTCACAACAAAAGATGGCCTTCCCTCTGATAGGACAACTTCAGTTGCAACGACAGGTGGAGGAGTTATCTGGATAGGGACTCCAACAGGCCTTAGCAAATACGAAAAAGGCAGGTTCAGTAATTTTACGGTGGAGAATGGACTTCCAAAAAACGAAATAGGTTGTCTGCTTGAGGGATCCGACGGGACGCTCTGGATAGGAACAATAGGTGGCGGGCTTTGCGCCTATAAAAAGGGGATTTTCAATAAATGGGGAATTGAAGAAGGGCTTCCAGCAAAGGATGTCCGATCTTTGTACGAAGACCGTGACGGGAGTTTGTGGATAGGCTTCGAGCCTGGAGGCATTGCCAGGTTCAGAGATGGTAAGTTTGAGTCATACATGGTGAAGGACGGTCTTTCTGACAACACCGTCTGGTCAATCTTCGAAGATAAAGAGGGAAGCCTCTGGGTCGGAACCTTTGGTGGTGGTTTAAATAGGTTCAAAGATGCAAAGTTCACTTCCTATGATGTTTTGTCAGGGCTCTCCAGTAATTCCTGCTGGGTTATCTACGAAGATTCATTAAAAAATATCTGGATCGGAACAGATGATGGGCTAAATTGTTTTAGTAACGGGAAATTCCTTGTCTACAACCAGCAGAACGGGCTACCCGACAACTTTATTAATACTATTCTTGAAGATCGCGAAGGAAGCATCTGGATTGGAACCGATGCTGGATTATCACAGCTCAGGGATGGAAGATTCACGAATTTTGGTACAGGAGAGGGATTGACTAATCTAAGCGTTTTCTCGCTTTTTGAAGACAGGCAAGGGACAATCTGGATTGGTACCAACGGTGGAGGGCTGAACTACATCAAGAACGGCAAAATTGGTGCGTTGCGAACCTCTGATGGTCTTTCAGAAGAATACATAAGAGCCATTATGGAAGACCGCCAGGGAAACCTGTGGGTAGGAACTGGAGGAGCAGGTCTCAATTTGTACAAGGACGGAAAATTTAGGGTCTTCTCGGAAAAGGATGGTCTTTCCAACCCTTTTATACGGGCGTTGCACGAGGACAAAGAGGGAAATATATGGATCGGAACGCGTGGAGGTGGACTCTTCAGATACAAAGACGAAAAATTCGATAAGTTCACGATGAGTGATGGGCTATTATCGGATGTAATATTTCAGGTGCTGGAAGACGGCCAGAACAACCTGTGGATGAGTTGCAACAAGGGTATTTTCAAGGTATCTAAGGGCAATTTGGAGGAGTTTGCTGCTAAAAAAATTACAAGTATTTCATGCACTTCCTTCGGCAAAGCAGACGGAATGAAGAACGCCGAGTGCACGGGAGGAACACAGCCTGCCGGTTGGAAGACAAAGGATGGCGTCCTTTGGTTTCCAACAATAAGGGGAGTAGTGTGTATAGATCCACTGCGTTTAAGGTACAACGATGTTCCTCCTCAAGTCGTTATTGAAGAAGTCCGAATAGATGGAAAGACTTTTCAAATTGAAGAGGGGGTTGATGCCCCACCCGGCAGCGACAGAATAGAGTTTAAGTTCACTGCGCTCAGTTTCCTTGTTCCTGAAAAGGTTCGGTTCAAATACATGCTTGAAGGGCACGACAAAGAATGGATAGACCTTCCTGCTTTAAGGGATAGAGTTGCGACATATACTAATATAGCCCCCGGAAAATACACTTTCCATGTCAAAGCCTGCAACAATGACGGACTCTGGAACGAACGCGGCATAAATATCCCATTCACACTCAAACCTCAGTTTCACCAAACATGGCTTTTTTATTTTCTTATCATTTTTTTGATCTTAATTATTGGAGGTCTTATCTATCATTTCACGGCAGTTGCTCTGGTGAATTTCCGCATTGGAAGAACACTTGCCAGGTATCATTCCCAACATGTAATTGAAAACATCAGGACAACAAAAGGGTCTTCGGAGTCTGAACTATCCACGGAGAGAAGACGGCTGACTATTATGTTCGGGGACCTTCTGGGATTCTCTACCTTCAGTGACAAAAGCGAACCAGAAGTAGTCGACAGAGTGATAAATGAATACCTTACAGAAATGGCAAACATCATAGAATCGAAAGACGGCACAATAGCGAGATTCATGGGTGATGGAATCATGGCTTTTTTCGGCGCTCCGGCAAAGATGGAAGCTCAAGAACAGGCAATAAGGGCTGTAGAAGCGGCAGTCTTTATGCAGAAGAAGATGTTCGAGCTTGAGAAGAAATGGCTCAATTCCGGGATAGACCACACCTTGAAATTGAGGCTTGGCATCTCTCAAGACTACGCAACTGTTGGTAATATGGGTTCAAGCCATCTAATGGAATACACAGCCCTCGGGTCGGCTGTGAACCTCGCATCAAGGCTGGAAACGGGTTGCACTCCGGGAAAAATCCTTGTTAGTTTCCCTGTCTATGTGGCGACAAAAGAAATTTACCCTTACGATCAGCCAGTTATGCGAGAGTTCAAAGGATTCGCCCACCAGATAAATGTGGCTGAGCTCGATCCTTCAAACATTAAATAGCATCGTAAGAAAAAGATTGTTGATATATGAAAGGCGGAAATTGGGAGGGATTTAGTTGCGTTTTTTTGAACTCCGTTTCCTTGCCCCTTATCAATATTGCAATAATTTCCTTTAGACAAAAAATAATATCGTAATAGTCTTGAATAAAAAACGAAAACCAGTGATGGAGTGAAAAAAAAGTCTAAGGTTTTACAATGATGATAGGGAACATAGACGCCGGTAGTAAAAAGCACAAAAAAAGAATTCATCCACGCTTTGAGGTTTACTTCCCAAAATTTAACGCGCTCATTTTGTATAAAAAAATTGAAAAATAAAAAAGTTCAATTTTTATCAATGATATTTATTAATTTCAAATGTACGATTTCAAAATTTTAATTATTAGTTAAATAATTGCGGTAAGAAGATGCCTATCACAGAATGAATCCGTGTTAACACATTATTTATTTAGAAAATAAAAAAAGTTCATCAATGACATCGCAAAAATTTAAAGAAAATAGTTCCCTCCTCCTTGATAAGATAGTAATATTGTTATATAGTAATATACCTGAAAACGATATCTTGTCTTTTGAGGCGAGTGACTGTGATAAAGGAGATGTGAAAATGGCTGAAAATATCAGGATTGCGGCAAGGTTTTTTAAAGATTTAGGGAATCCTGTAAGATTGAAAATACTTTTAATTCTTTTAAAAGAAGAAAAATGTCTTTGTGAAATTCTGCCACAGTTTAAAATATCACAACCCACAATGTCCCGTCATCTTTCTGTTCTTAAAGAACACAATCTAATATCATTTAGAAGGGAATCAAACAAAATAATTTATTCAATAAAAGATAAAAAGGTCGTGGCAATTCTTAAAGCATACGGATTCAAAACCTCAATTGTTTGATAAAAGAAATAGTTAACCCAAGAAAGGACACACAATGGATAGAGAAAAAAAACTGTTTTATTTGATTACATTTTTTCTGGTATTTTATTTTATTCCAATTCAAAATGAGAGAATATATATCTCAATAAGGGAATCTCTTCTTATGCTTCAGGAATATGCAAGGCACCATATTGTTCTTTGTCTTGTCCCTGCCCTTCTCATTGCCGGTGGAATTGCTGTGTTTGTTAGTAAGGAATCCGTTTTAAAATATTTTGGGCCAAAAGCAAACAAATTTTTATCTTATAGCGTTGCATCAGTTTCTGGAGCAATTCTTTCTGTTTGTTCTTGCACAATCATCCCTTTGTTTGGTGGAATTTATTATAGGGGAGCAGGGTTAGGGCCTGGAGTTGCATTTCTTTATTCAGGTCCCGCGATAAATATTCTTGCTATTGTACTAACCGCAAGGGTATTGGGATGGAAGATGGGGCTTGCAAGAGCGGTTTGTGCAATATTTATGGGAATCGCAATTGGTGTCATTATGCATTTTATTTGCAGAAAGGAAGAAGAAAAAAGAGCAGATTCCCAGGGTGATTTTCTGGTTGAAAGCAAAGGGGAAAGGTCGCTACTAAAAAATGCCTTTTTTTTCTTTTGTCTGATTGGAATTTTGGTATTTGCAAATTGGGGTGAACCTGTCTCTGCGGTCGTAAAAATGAGAGATGGGAGTGCAATTTCAGGAACTAAAATTCTTAAGAATGATGGCTCCACTGCAATTAAAATCGGTGATGGTAAAGAAATCTCTCCTTCTAATGAGAATGTTGTTAAAATAGTATATAAAGAGGGGATTTACACCACTATTTACCTTTATAGATTCTATATCGCTATGTTTTTTCTTATTCTTTTGATATTGATCCTTATCTTGTGGTTTAGCAAAAACGACCTTAAGGAGTGGATGGATTCAAGTTTAGATCTTTCTTTACAGATTTTACCTCTTCTTTTCATAGGAGTTTTACTTGCGGGTTTTGCCTTAGGAAGGCCGGGAAAGGAGGCTTTAATACCTTCTTTATGGATTACCTATCTTGTTGGAGGAAATTCTTTGTGGGCAAATTTGTTTGCCTCTATTTCTGGTGCGTTTATGTATTTTGCAACTTTGACGGAGGTTCCGATTTTACAGGGATTGATAGGCTCCGGTATGGGAAAAGGTCCAGCCTTATCACTTCTTCTATCTGGTCCCTCCGTATCTCTTCCATCAATGTTAGTTTTAAGAAAAGTTATGGGCACAAAGAAAATGCTTGTTTATTGTGGGCTCATTGTTCTGTTTTCAACTCTTTTTGGCTTTGTGTTTGGAGAATTTACTTAATAGGTCAAAGAAATGAATAAGGTAAAGGAATACTTTTGCAGAAATTGTAATAAGACTTTTCAAATTGCGGCGAAAGATGAAAAAGTGATTTGTCCAATGTGCAATAGTCAGGATGTTATAAAAAGTGCTTCTTCCCCAAAAAACATTGAATTGATAAAGTGTGATTGCTCTTGCAAAGGAGGTAAAAATGATTGATATAAAAGTTGTTGGTCCAGGTTGCAAAAACTGTGTTGAACTTGAAAAAAGGGTAAAAAGAGTTGTTGAAGAGATGCAAATTGAGGCGACAATCTCCAAAATTAGCGATTTTATTGAAATAGCAAAATCGGGAGTTTTGATGACTCCGGGTTTGATAATCAATAACAGGATTGTAGTTCAAGGAAAGCTGCCATCAGAGGGAATAATCAAAAACTACATTCTGGAAGCAATAAAAGGAGAAGGAGAATGAAAATGACAAAACCTATTGCATCTTTATTTATTTTTTTTACAATATTGTTGAGCGTTCTTGTTGGTAGCCAAGAGAAAGCAAAAGAACTCAAGAAATCAGAAAGTGATGTTGATAGAGAAAAAATTGTTGTCTACTATTTTATGACGACCACGAGGTGTCAAAGCTGTCTCAAAATTGAAAATTACACTCATTCTTGTCTACTTGAAAAATTTTCAGATGAAATGGGGCAAGGAAAAATGGAGTGGAAAATGGTGAATATTGATGAGAATGACAACAAACATTTTGTAAAGGATTATCAAATATTTACTAAAACGGTCGTTCTTTCCAAAACCATTGATGGTAAAGAGGTAAAATGGAAAAGACTTGATAAAGTATGGGAGTATCTTAATAACCAGAAGAAATTTTATAATTACATCGAAAGCGAAATCAAAAGTTTTATAAAAGAGGATTAATGACTGGAATAGTACTATCAATCTTCTCCGCTCTCTGGCTTGGTATTTTAACTTCAATAAGTCCCTGCCCCTTAGCCACGAATGTTGCTGCGATAGGCTTCATCTCTAAAAAAATTGATGATTCAAAGATGGCTTTTTATTCATCTATTTTTTATCTGGTTGGTAGGTCATTTGCCTATTTAATTGTTGCGGTGCTTGTTGTGGCTGGGTTTTTACACATTTCCTCTCTCTCAATGTTTCTACAAGAATATATGAATAAGATTCTCGGTCCGCTTTTCATTCTGATTGCTCTTTTTCTGTTTAATATAATCAAAATCAACTTTTCCTTTTCTTTAATTGGTAATCAAGGCGGAGAAAAACTAACAAAAATGGGATATTGGGGAAATTTCCTTCTGGGGACTATTTTTGCGCTTTCTTTTTGTCCGGTTTCTGCAGCACTTTTCTTTGGCAGTTTGATTCCTCTTTGTGTTTCAACATCATCGCTTATTGCTTTCCCTGTTTTTTATGGAATAGGAACAGGATTGCCTGTTTTAATGGTAGCTGTGGCACTCGTTTTTAGCATAGAAAGAGCAAATAAAATCTTTAAGTTAATAAGAAATACAGAAAAGGTGGGAAGAATTATAACCGGTGCAATTTTTGGGATTTTGGGTATTTACTTCATTTTGAAATATATTTTTTTTGTACCATATCTTCAATTTTAGGAGATCAAATGAAAAAGATCATTTTTTTATGCACAGGAAACATCTGCAGATCTCAGATGGCTGAAGGCTTTGCTAAAGCATTGGGAAAAGGAAAAGTTGAAGTGTATAGTGGAGGAATAAAGGCTGAGGGTTTTATTCACCCACTTGCGATAAAAGTTATGGGAGAAGCGGGAATTGACATTAGCGAACAGAAATCGAAACTGATTGATTTAGAACTTTTAAAGCAGATTGATTTGATTGTCACGCTATGTAGCAATGCTGAGGAAAGTTGCCCTACTACGCCTTTAAATATTAGAAAAATTCACTGCCCGGTCGATGACCCCACAAAAGTCATTGGTACAGATGAAGAAGTTCTTTTAGCCTTTAGAAAAGCAAGAGAAGAGGTGAAGGAAGTAGTTGAAAGCATTTTAAAGAATTTTATCTTTGATGATTAAATGTTCTTTAGTGAAAACTACTATTACCCAATTATTCTAAAAACAATTTGAGGATAGACGCCCAAAATTAAAGTAAAAATGGTGCATAAAATCATTATCACATAATTTGCCAAAGGAATTGACGGTTTTTCTGCTGGAATTTGATTCTTATCTGGAAAATAGAGAATTACGAGAACTTTCAAATAGTAAAATGCTGCAATAACAGTTCCTAAAATACCAAGTGTTGCAATCCAGTAGAAAAACTTTGTATGTTGCAAAATTATATTTGCAAAGATGTAGAATTTGCCAAAAAATCCTCCTGTTGGAGGAATTCCAGCAAGGCTTAAAAAATTTATCATAAGTAAAAAGGAGAAGAACGGAGATATAGTTCCAAGCCCTGAAAATGAGAGTAATCCCTCATCCATCTTTGAACTTTTTTCAACCGCCGCCATCCCTGCAAATGCAGCAACATTCATAAATAGATAGGATGCAACATAAAAGGCAAGCGCATTTTCTCCTCTTAAAATATTTTCAGATGAGCCAGCAAGTGCACCTAAAGCAAGTGCTAAAAAACCAGCGTGAACGATAGATGAATAGGCAAGCAACCTTTTGAATTGTGTTTGTGTAAGGGCTATGAAACTCCCTGCAAAGATTGTCAAAAGCCCTATTATTGAAAATAATAAAAGCCACTTTTGAATCAAAAGTTCAGAATATCTTATTGATGAAACATACAACCTCATCGTCGCTGCAACGGCAGCACCCTTTCCAGAAACTGAAAGAAGAGCAGTTACAGGCGTAGGTGCACCCTGATAAACATCTGGTGCCCAAAAATGGAATGGAACCAAAGAGAGTTTGAAAAATAGTCCTGTTAAAAGAAGGACAAAACCAAGCAAAAGGATGTAATCACCAAAGTTGTAAAGGTCTGAAGCGAAAACATCAGCAATTTTATCGTAAGAGAAACTTGAAGTTGAGCCATAAATAAGCCCGATTCCAAAAAGTAAAATTGATGTTGATAGAACTCCCAAAATAAAATATTTTAATGAAGACTCAACCGAATATTCCTGCTCCCTCAAAATTCCGCAAAGAACATAAAAACAGATGGACATAAGTTCGAGCCCTAAGAAAAACATTATGAAATTTGTCGCGGTTGATAGAATAACCATTCCAACGAATGAAAAAATCAAAAGTGGATAAATTTCATTAAGATGCAAAGATTCTTTTTTCTCAAGATATGATGGTAAAAGAACAATAACAAATGCTGTTGTCAAAAAGAAAATGTAGGAAAAGAAGACCCCGAAGTTGTCAAAATTCATCATTGCTTTTTTCGCAGGTGTTATCGTCTGATAGTCTGTCATCATCATTGGCATTAAAAAGAAGACGATTAAAAAAACAAGAGAGATAATAGCAAATGTCCTGTTACTCAACTTTGTAAAAGCGTTGAGAAGTAAAAGAACAAAACCGCCAACAAGGGTTAAAATTAAAGGCAACAAATAAGTTAAAGTCTCCATAATCCTTCCTTAAAATACAATGAAGTAAATCATTACAATTAAAGCAAGAAAGAAATAAAGGGCGTAGTTTCTTATGTAACCTGTTTGGAAAAGCCTCAAAAGGTGTCCCGAAATTTCTGAAATGTGGGCACTTAAATTCACCGCACCGTCTACGATGTAT
>DHFQ01000033.1:2105-23415 GCA_002402325.1 Candidatus Aminicenantes bacterium UBA4820 | reverse complement strand
TTGCAACTTCAAGTTGCAACTTGCAGGAACCAAGAGGGTCATAAAGCCATACAATTTTAGGATTTGAAAAACTTACAAGTAGTTCCTTACTCTCTTGAGTGAGGTAATTCCCTCGCATAATCAAGATAAAACTAAAAGAACCGTATCCCAATTTATTCTGAAGGACAGCATTAAATTCTCTTTTAATTTCCCATTGACATCCAGGATCGAATATCCGTTTAAATATTCTTGCACAAAAAGGCATTTGCCTATTTAAAATTTTCTCATCGTAAATTTGCAGGTCCACACTGAAGTTTTTTTCTCGCAACCTTTGTGCAATGCTTTGGGGAATGCCACCGGCTTCCTGTGCAAGAATTAGCACTGGCTTATCTATCGTACCTCCTCTTTCAATTTCTTCTCTGTAAGTTTTTCCATAGAACAATATTTAAAAGCCGCCACATATTATCAGGTAATTCTTTTCCCGCTTCCACTTTTTTAAGCAATGATTCAAATACCACCTTGTTTAGAAAAATGCTCTGACTATCGGTTAAATATTGATGGCAAGTCTGGACAAGATATGCAATCCAATTATTTTCTGGTGTTACAAAGCCCATCTTGTCTTTTCTCCAGCATATTGCTTCGGGAAGGATCTTATTCATTGCCTTTCTTAAAATGTATTTCCTAAAGCCATTCCTTATCTTCATTTCTGGCGGAAGGCTCATCACCTCTTCAATGAGTCCAACATCATCAGAAAAAGGTGTCCTCGCCTCAATTGAAAAAGCCATTGAGTTTCTGTCTTCATACCTAAGAAGCGGTGTAAGTTGACCAATTGTAAAATCATTCCTTAGTTTATGATTCAATGAAAATAGAGACTCTCTCCGTCTATCAATGAAGTTCTCTATCCTGTGAAGGTGTGAAAAAAAGAAATCTCTATTCAAAACTTTGACTTCATCAAAAATAAACCTTGATGAGTAAAGAGCAGGCTTTAAGAAATAGCCTTTTGCCAGTTCAATTATCATTCTTTTAAGGTGAGAAGAATATCCAAGATTGTTTATTCTTTTACTGTCTTTTAATTCATTCACAAAAGTTTTGAACTGATTCTCTTTCAAGAGTTCAAAAAGGTAGACTATCTGATAATTAAAATAACCGCCAAAAAGTTCGTCGCCCCCCTGTCCATCAAGTAAAACTTTTATATTTTCCTCTTTCGCCTTTTTCATAACCCTGTATTGAGCGTAAATGCTTGTAGAACTAAATGGCTCATCCTGAATTTTTACAAGATTTTCCACATCGTTAGCAAATTCCTCTTTAGTCGGAAAAATGTAATGGTCATCAATCTTAAATTTTGATGATAGTTCCTTTACATATTTTCTCTCATCGTATTTGTCATCTTCAAACGAAGAGGTGAAGGTTTTTTGAACGTCACCAACAGATTTTACTTCACCATCTTTTCTTAATATTTCACTTACTAAAGAAACAATCGTTGATGAGTCAAGTCCTCCGCTTAAACAGGAACCGATTTTAACATCGCTCCGCAATCTTAATTTAACTGAATTTTTTATAAGTTCATAGACTCTTTCAGATTCTCTTTCCGTATCTCTGTTTTCACAATTCTTGAGTTGATCATTCAAACTCCAATATTTTTTAATGTTAAAATCTCCATCAAAATTGCATTTAATACTATGGGCTGGAAGAAGTTCCTTTATCTCACAATAGAATGTCTCTTCTGTATGGTTTGTCCTCTTTAAAACAAGATAATCCCACGCTATTCCATTGTTTACTGCTGGTTTTAAGATTTGTCTTAATGCTTTTATCTCCGAGCCGAATGTAAAAAAATCTCTATTTTTTAAGGAGTAATAAAATGGTTTAACTCCCGTCCTATCTCTTGAGCAAAAAACCACTTTGTTATTAAGGTCAAGAATTGCAAAAGCCCACATACCGTTAAACTTTTGAACACAATCCTCTCCCCAATGTTTGTAAGAGTTTATTACGACTTCAGTGTCAGTTTTTGAGATAAATTCATATCCGAGTGTAATCAACTCCTCTTTTAATTCAATGTAATTATAAATTTCACCATTTAAAACAATCCAGATTCTTCCTTCTTTATCGCACATCGGTTGATGCCCTAATGGTGATAAATCAAGAATAGAAAGGCGCCTATGCCCTAAAAGCAAAGTAGAATTCCCTTTAGAAAAAGATTCATCATTAACATTACCTTTTGGTGAGTACTGGTAATCTCTATTCCAAATTGATGAAGGAGTTTCCTTGCCTCCCCAAATTTTTAAGGAGTTACTTTTACTGTTGTAACTCAAATAACCCTCATCATCGGGACCCCTATGCCTTAAAAGATTGTTCATTTCAACAATTTTCAAAGGCTCATCAATATATGAATCAAATTTTACAATTCCAGTTATCCCGCACATTATTACCCTGCATTAATCATTCATTAGATTCAACATTTTCTTTTACGAAGAATAGCAATACCACATACAAAACGGTATAAATAATCAAAAAGAGTAGACCAAAAAAAATTAACCATCTTCTTTTGTTAAAAAATATCACTGCGGGAAAAATGGATGTCGTGGAAAACAGCCAGAGCAGTATAGATGTTCGTGCATTTCTGTCAATAGAAATCCTTGACTTTCCGCTGTCCTCAATTTGATGCAGGGATTTATAGATTAACATATGAAAATGAAAGCCATCTGGTTTAAAAGGAGATTGTTGAGTTATAAATAGTTTCCTAAAAATGGAGAATATAGTTTCCCATACGGGATAGATAAGTACGACAAGAATAAACCATGCGGATACTTTTCCGCTCTTTTGCACTAAAAGCAATCCTATAACTGCGGACAGGAATCCCAGCAAATAAGCCCCTGTATCGCCTGCAAATATCTTTCCAGAAGGAAAATTCCAAAAGAAAAATCCAAGAATGGCAGAAATGATTACAAGGCATAATGTAAAAATCTCCCTTTCTCCAACTTCGTATGAAACATAGGAATAGGCTAAAAAAACAAGCAGTGTTACGCCACTTACAAGTCCATTGTATCCATCTATTATGTTAAAAGCGTTTATTACTCCTCCTACACATATCAGGAAAAATAGATAATGCAAAAATGTACTTCTAAAAATCCAGTCAATAATTGGGATGTCTATGTATGGAAGATAAATAGCCATTTGAGAGATGACAAAATATGCCGTAAGAAAGCTGCCTATTAACCTGACATAAGGAGATACTTTTCTGGTGAAATCCTCCAATAAACCAACTATCAAAGTTGGTAAAAAACAGATTAACATAATTAACAAAGTTCCATCACCTGCTGGTTTTTTCATAAATATTACAATTGAACAAATAAAAAGGGAAATAAATATAGAAGCCCCTCCCAATCTTGGAGTTGGTTCTGTATGAAATTTTTGAGGTTCAGAAGTAGAATAATCAATACCCAACTGAAATACTTTGCTAAATTTTTTAATAATATAATAATTAGGAAGCATAGAAATGAGCATAGCAACAACTGACAACATAATATTGATCATTTCTTTTCCTGCAATAAACTATCCCTAAATAAGCCTGAAAGAAAACCTAAACTGAAACTAAGATGTAAAATTGTGAATATAACAGGAAGTAAAAGTTTCTCTCTCTTAAAATTTTTGATTAAAGATATACCCGCTCCTAAGAACAAAATCGAAACATATAAACAAAGTAAACATATAGGTAAAAGGAATGAATTTGTTAATAACCCCACTAACAAACTCACCAAAAATAAAACAAGTCCAGCAGGAGGAATGAGATATCTAACTCCTATCGGGATTTTATGTTTTTTTATTACCTTTACTTTGTAAAATCCATATTGAAAGTATTGTCTAAATAAACCTTTTAAATTTCTTCGGCTAAAATATATACTTCTTAATGCTGGGGTTAATAAAATTTTACCTCCCATTTTTCTGATTCTCAAATTCATCTCGTAATCCTGAGTTCTGACAAATTCCTCGTCAAAAAGCCCCACTCTATCAAAAACCCATCTTGGAAAGGCTGCAAAAGGAACTGTGTCAACAAAAACATCTTTTTGGTTATCCTTAAGCGTCCTGAACAATGAATTACCAACTCCAAATCTACTACTCATCGCATAGGCAATGCCTTCTGCAATTCTGCTCTTACCAATTGTTTCTATTGGTCCTCCTACAGCCCAAACTTCATCATTGGTTGACAACTTTTCAACAGATTTTTCTACATAGTTGTTACTAATTTTGGAGTGTCCATCAACCTTAATGACAATATCGCCTTTGCTTTCTTTAATCCCGATATTCATCGCCGAGGGCGTTATTTTTTTAGGATTATCAAGTAACTTTATATTTTTATAGTTTTGTGTATATTGTTTAACAATTTCTTTTGTTCTATCTTGTGACATCCCATCAACAACAATTATCTCAATTTTCTCAGAAGGATAAGTCTGCGATAAGCAGGCATCCAAGCACTTCTCAATGTAAGACTCCTCATTTCTTGTTGGAATGACAATCGAAACAAAGGGAAATTCAACCACTTGGCTTTCCTTCTTTTATAAAAAACTTCGAATAAACATTTGCTAATAGTAGGCCAAGGCCAACTAAGAGGAAGGGTTTTAAAGAAATTGAATATCTACTCTCTACATCAATGACAGGCAAAAAGACACTTTCTGCCAAAACGAATACATAGATTACAATTAAGTTTTTTAAGAGCATATTTCTATATAAAAATAGTCCTATCAAAGAAGATGCTAAGAAGCATATCTCTATGGTTAAAACTAACGCTTTTACTTTAAAGGAAATATTATCCCCTTTTGGCATAGCTATCCACAATGAATAGAATCTAACAATGTAACCACGAAATGCTTCAAAAGGATGCTTTTTCACTTCTTGTAATGCTATTTTAGACTTGATTTTATCAGTGTCAACATTATTGGATTTCGCCAATTCTTCCGCACAATCAAACTTTTTCTTCCACTCTTCAAAATATGGACCTTTTGAAGAACTTTTTTCATTCCAATATCTCCAAATTAACCATTCTCCTTTTGCATGGTAATAGCCTTTCAAGAAACCTTCACCAAACGCTCCGTATCCTAAAATTGCAGGTCTATTAAAATGATGGTAATTTCTTATTCCCCAAGGAGCTAATACAATTATCGCACCCAAAATTACTCCAGAGCATTTCCAAGATATTGTGCGAAATTTCCTCTTTTCAAAAATAGCCTTACATAGTGATACCAGCAAAACTGCGCAAAGTATACTTATATGCTGACTTTTAGCTAATGCAGGCAAAGTAATCATTATTGCATACCAAATAATTGCTGTAAATTTAATATCGTCTCGTCTAACAATTTTTATGGAAAAATAAGCGCCAAGAACTACCAAAAAGGTCGTTAAGCTTTCAGTTATCAACTGTTGGGCATACACATATCCAAAAGGATAAATTGCTACTATTAAAGCACTACAAAAGGATTGAGATTCATTAAATCCTCCCAAGATCATAATTTTCTTTATTATATATGGGATTGCCATAAGCAGAATAATCTGAAATGCAACAACATAATATGGATTCGGCTTGAACATAAAATAGATAAGCGCCACAACTAGTGAATACAAAGGAGGCCTTAGGCCGTAGGGCGTATTCCCATCTAAAGAATATCCTTTGCCAGAAATGATATTCTTAGCAAGCACATCATATTCTCGGCCATCACTTGCTAAAGGATTTCTTGGAACAACAATCATAAATAATAGAGAAATAACTAGGGGCACCAGTAATAATAATAAATCTTTTCTCTTAAATTGCATCAACCCTCCTTTTTAAATAGAAGACAACACAACTCCAATAATTATTATTATCCCTCCAACCCATCTACTGACGGGAACAGATTCATTAAGTACAAATTTTGACAATAATGGTATTAAAAGAAAAGTTAATGCCATGAAAGGGTATGCAAAATTCAAGGGAACTTTTTTAAGAACATAAAGCCAACTGATGGCAGAAAGTACTGCAAAAGTAAATCCCATCAAAAGATTTTTGTTTTTGATCAGAATAAAGAGAAATTTTAAAGGCATCCATTGATCCTCTTTTAGTATATTTAGTGACTCTATGCCAATTTTAAGAAATATTTGACCCATACAAGCAAAAATAAGGGATAAGAAGATTCCAACAAGGGCTTGATGTTTCATTTCTTTCTACTTTTTACCTCTTTCTTCTTTATCATTAAAACATTCCATCAAGATGTGAATGTATGGAATTAAAATCAAACCCTGAATAATGTAAGTAGAACTGTTTGGAAACACTTTTCCTACTAAGGACTTCCAACTTCTTTCCGACCGGATATTTTTTCCCCTATCCATTTTCATAATCCATTTTGACAAATTATTTTGCTTTAGTAAAAAAGTAGGTTCTAAAAAAATACATCTCCCTTCCTCTTTTAATAACTTCTTTATAGATTTAAGCAACAGAAGAACTTCTTCGTCCCTTAAATGGTGCAAAAAGCCTATGCATAAAACAAGATTTGCTTTCTCAATTCCAACTTTTTCATTTTCCAAAATATAAAGAGCATCTCCTTCAATAAATTGTCCTTTGTATCCGTACTTTTTTTGGGCAGTCTTTATGTAGCTCTGATTTATATCAATACCAATATATTTAATATTTTCTGGTAAATGTCTTAGAATGTCTCCAGGGCCACAGCCTAAGTCAATAATCGTATCCCCGCTTTGCACCCGGTACACACTTTGGGCTAACCATTTTCTGACTTTTTCTCCACCGATTAAATCTTGAAAAAATGAATATATATAGCACCAGTTCAAAAGTTTTCTTATGCCTGAATTATTTTCCATATTAGCTTTTTACACTTTAAAGGCCTTAATTAGATCAGTAATTTCCTTTTGCTCTTCAACTCCTATTGAAAAATAAAACGGAAGTCTTAAAATCAGTTTGCTCATTGCTTCAGTAACGGAACATTTACCATTGCCTACCCTGATACCCATTTCCGAAAGATGCAAAGGTTGATAATGGAAAACGGAAAGAATTCCTTTACTCTTCAAATATTCAATTAATTCTTGCCTTTTTTGAAGGGAAGGCATAATCAAATAAAACATATGGTAAGGTTGATCACAGTAATCAGGTATAAAGGGCAATCCAATCCGATTTTCATCAGCCCAATCTTTTAAGTTATTGTAGTAGTAATTCCATATTTCTTTTCTCTTCTTCTGCACATCCTGCCATCTCTCAAATTGGGCATAGAGGTAAGCACACAAAATATCAGAGATTACATAACTTGAACCAATGTCAACCCATGTGTACTTATCAATTTCACCACGAAAGAATCTGCTTCTATTTGTACCTTTTTCTCTTACTATCTCGGCTCTCTGAATAAATTCTTTGTTGTTAATAATTAAAGCACCGCCTTCACCACTTGTAAAATTTTTTGTTTCGTGAAAACTTTGTGTGGCAAATCTCCCAAATGTGCCAAGATATTTTCCTTTGTATTTCCCAAATAAACCGTGTGCGTTATCCTCCACAACAGGTATATTATATTTTTGTGAAATATTTAAAATCGTATCCATTTCACATCCGACGCCGGCGTAGTGAACAACAACTATTGCTTTTGTCCTTTCTGTTATGAGCCCCTCTATTAAATTTTCATCAATATTCAAAGTATCTCTTCTGATGTCACAAAAAAGAGGTGTTGCTCCTCTTAAAGCAAAAGCATTGGCAGTTGACACAAAGGTATAGGAGGGAAGGATAACTTCATCCCCAGCCTTTAATTCAAGAAGAATGGCAGACATTTCAAGAGCGTGTGTACAGGAAGTTGTTATCAATACTTTTGGAACCCCAAGTATATTCTCCAAAAATTCCTGACATTTCTTTGAATAATATCCATCTCCAGAAATTTGTCCTCTTTCTATTGCATCCTTTACATTTTCTATTTCGCTTCCAAAAAACAGCGGTTTATTAAATGGAATTTTATATGGTGTCATAGTATTCTCCTACAGCCATTTATGAAAGGAGTGCCTCGCATCGCCAATTTTCCATCCCAAACTAATATATCCTTTTTGAACAGGATAATTGTTTATATGTGTTGGGCCTTCAATTGTGTCCACTTCTCTTCCCAACGCTTTCATTCCTGCATAAGTCAATGCCTTGAATATTCCCATTCCTCTATAATTTTCGCTTACACTTGCTATACTGTAATGTCCTAAAGACAAGTTGTTAACTTTTTCAAGTTCTGAAGGTTTCTTCCATATTGAATAACCAGCAACTTTTCCATCAATTCTTGCTATATAAAAATAATCAGCATACCCTCTTAGTGAAGATGATATCCATTCTTCATATACACTATTAGCCTTGTCCTTTGGTATTTTAGGATCTGAGTGATACCTACCAAAATGCTTCATAAATGCTTTTTTAGCGATCTCTTTTAGTTCACATTCATCATTTAAAGTAGCCTCTTCTATCTTAATCCTTTCATTACCCATTTCTTCCTTCCCTAAAGAATTTTCACTCTTTTGCCATATAAAATCAAGCAAAGTGTCAACAAGAAGAAAATTATTACCTTCAAGGCTATGGATAGATAACATATTGTCGGTATTTACCTTACTCAAAAGAAACTTAAAACCTTTCTCCTGTGCTCTGGATAGTAACCAATTAACAAATTTATTTGCTTCATAAACATTATAGTCTTTAGAAAAAGTTAAATAGGTTAATGCCGCCATTTTCGTCCCAAATATTTTTGAATCCCACGGCAACTCCTCAAGTAGGGCAAAACACTTTAAATCATCGCTGTTTGAGATACCAAAGTAAAGTTCCCCTCCCTCCTTTATTCTTTTCTCTATGTCTTGTTTCCAAAATGCAATGACATCATTCTTTTTATTTATAAGATAGCGGTATGGATGATGGTCAAAATTTATCAAAACATCTGTCATTATTTGAAAGAAATTTTCGTCCATCTTAGAATATTTCATTTTAACTTTTGACTTCCTCTCTAACTGCATAGGCTGGTTTCTTCATACTCCTGAAGTGGATTCTTGCAATATATTCACCAATAACGCCAAGCGAAAATAGTTGAGCACCAGAGAAAATAGTAACAATAGAAGCAAGAAAAGGAAAACCGGGAATGCTACCTCCCACAATTATGTATCTACCTAAAACATACGCCATTATTAAAAATCCAAAAAATGTAAAGAACAAACCAGTAATGATTGCAATTCTTATAGGTACAATACTAAATCCAGTTATCATATCAAAAGCATGTGTAGCAAGTTTTAAAAAACTGTAGTTAGACCTTCCCTCTTTTCTTTCTGAATGTTTTACCTCAACAAAATTAAATTTATTTGTCCCCCACGAGAGTAAAACATCTATTGAAACATTTGGGCTATTATAATTTTCAAATGCTTCTCGTAATTTCGTCCTGAAAACTCTAAAGGCACTCACTTTAGTAGCAATCTTTGTTCCCATTATAATAGCAAGTGTCAATTTAACAAGTTTTGAAGAAATGTTTCTAAAAAGCCCATGAACCTGCTCTTCAGCGCTTCCGTAAACCACATCCACATCTTCTCCTAAAGATTTTAAAAGTTTAGGAATTTCTTCAGGGGGATGTTGAAGGTCATCATCTATGGTGATAGCAACATCATACTTTCCCTCCCTTATTCCACATAGCAACGCGTTATGTTGCCCATAATTTTTCATCAAATTTAAGCCGATGATTTTATCATTTTTTCTTGCAAGTTCTTGAATGACATTCCATGTTCCATCTTTACTTCCATCATTTATAAGAATAATCTCATAATCACTATCAATATCCGCCATTACATCATTGAGTTTATTGACTAAATTCTCAATTGTCCTTTCTGAATTATAGCAAGGAATTACAACTGAATAGCCAGAAAGTAACTCTTTCATCAATTATCCTTTATAAGCCTTGTAGTTGCAACCCTGACTTTTCATTTCTTCTGGTAACTCCTTCTCTTCATCCAAATCTATGCAGATAACTATTCCATCTTTTATTATATACCTTAGTTTGCTTTCCTTACAAATTGCAATTCCGTCATCATCAAACTTCAATCTCTGCCCGTGTCTGCTCATATAACCTGCAAGTCTTCCCGGCACTCCAACAACAAGGGCATAGTCTGGGACATCTTTTGTAACAACGCTTCCTGCTGCAATAAAGGCATACCTCCCAATTGTTATCCCGCAAACAACTGTAGCGTTTGCTCCAATAGTTGCCCCTCTTTTTATGAGTGTTTTTTCGTATAGAGAGTGTCTGTTTATTTCACTTCTTGGGTTTGTAACATTTGTCAAAACACAGGATGGTCCGAGAAAGACATAGTCTTCTATAATGGTGCCAGTGTAGATTGAAACATTGTTCTGCACTTTGACGCCATTCCCAATCGCAACATTTTCAGCGATGTGACAGTTTTGACCAAATATGCACTTCTTTCCTATTTTCGCTCCCTTCATAATGTGGCAGAAATGCCATATCTTTGTCCCCTCGCCTATTTCGCAAGGTTCATCAATAAATGAGGATGAATGAACATAAAAATTCTTTTCCATTTCACCGTTCTCCTAAGAATGATTTTATAATTTTGGCAGTTTTTTGCCCACAATCTCCATTTCCATAAAGCCCTGCATTAAAATTTAATTTAGAAATTCTTTCAATTTTTTTAAAGGATTTTAAAATCTCCTCTGACTTCCATCCTGTAACAATATTTGTTCCACTCTTTTTCAATTCAACCCATTCAGTTTCTTCTCTTAATGTTACACAGGAAACTTTATGAAAGTATGCCTCCTTTTGAAGACCGCCTGAATCCGTTAAAACAACACTTGCCCTTGAAATCAAAGCCTGCATATCAATGTAGGAAAGCGGCTTTATAATTTCTATGCCTTCAATATCTTTTGGAACAAATTCCAAAATTCTCGGATGTGCAGGGAAAATTAGTTTTATACCCTCAAGAGTAATTTTTTTCAACCCTTCAAATATAGAATAAAATCTCTTTTTGTCATCACTATTCTCCTCTCTGTGAATCGTAACAACACCATAATTGAGAGGCTTCAGGTTAAATTTCTTTAATATTTCCTTTGACCTTTTTTCAAATTTATCTTTAAAGATTAAAAAGGTATCAAACATAATATCACCCGTCAAAAAAACATTTTCTTTAATCCCTTCCTTTTTTAAGTTCGAAACAGAAGTTTTTGTCGGAGCAAATAGAAGAGTTGATATGTGATCAGTCAAAACTCTATTTATCTCTTCTGGCATATTCCTGTTAAAGGAGCGAAGCCCTGCCTCAATGTGAAAAACAGGAATTTTAAGTTTCACAGAGGATAGTGCCCCTGCAAGTGTTGAGTTGGTGTCTCCATAAACGACAACTCCTTCAGGTTTTTCTTTGAGAAGTATTTTTTCAATTTCTTCTATCATTCTTCCCGTCTGTGCACCGTGAGATAAAGAGCCAATACCCAGATGATATTTGGGGGACTTAAGTTCCATCGTTTCAAAGAAAATCTTTGACATTTCGTAGTCGTAATGCTGGCCTGTGTGAATTATCACCTCTTCAATTCCTTCTCTTTCCAACGCGAGCGAAAGAGGCAAAGATTTAATAAATTGAGGCCTTGCACCAACGACAGTGGCAACTTTATTTTTGTTTTTAATGGCTTAACATCCTTTCATAAAGTTCAAAAAGTTTCTTGCTTTCTCTATCCCAGTTAAATTCTTCTTCTATTGCCTTCCTTCCATTCAACCCCATAATCTCACCATTTTTATCATAAATAATCTTGTTTATCGCTGAGGCAATATCTTTTGGTTTTAGTGGGTCTACACATATCCCAAGGTTTCTTTTTTCTACAATGCCTTTCCACATTGGGAAATTTGATGCAATCACGGGAATTCCAGCAGACATATATTCAAAAAGTTTATTGGGCTGAGATTCAATATGATTGGGAGCAGGTAAAAAAGTAACCATTCCAGCCTTAACTTTTGAGAGAATCTCTTTAACTTTCTGCCTGTCTACTTGACCTAAATATTTTACTTTTTTCCATCCTTTAAGTGATGCAATTTTTTGTTTTGTTTTTTCACAATCAAACGCACCTGCAAGATAGAGTTCCGTATCACAATATTCCAGAGACTCAACTATCTGGCATACCCCTCTGATTTCCGTAATACCGCCTATGTAGGCAACTGCTTTTTCCCTTTTATCCCAATCTGTCGTTGCGACCAATTCATTCAAAATTGGATAGTTGTTTATATTTACAACCATATTATTTAACTTGCTATATTTTTTTTCTATGAATGGAGTTGCGCATATAAGGGCATCCATTTTTTTGATCATTCTTCTTTCATAAATTGAATAAAGACAAGAGACAGGTTTTCTGAATACTCCGGGAATATAACTCTTGGTCAAAATCTGTCCTGAAACATCTTCGTGAATGTCAAATATGACTTTCTTTCCTATTCTTCTTAATTTCAATCCAACATTGATAAGTTCAGGGTCGTGAAAATGATAAATTGAAGCATCCAGATCAGCCGCTTTTTTAAATGCTTGTTTTCTTAAGAGATGTAATCTTTCAATTCTATTTTTTACAACTCTTAAAGGAATAATATTTACTCCATCTTTATTTTCCTTCTCTCTCGCTTGCACTATAAAAAACACATTATACCCTTCTTTGGCCAACGATAAACATTCTTTATAGAATATCCGTGTATCGCAAAGAGGGTGAACAGTAGTTAGATGACATACTTTAACTGCTTCGTTTGTCACAATTTACTTTCTATCGGGCAATTTTATAGTCCTGATCCTTTCAGAAGAGGATGCTATTGCAAGAATGAACCATGTGGTTTTTGAATAGAGTGCAGTATAATCGTTGTTAGCGACCAATGCAAGAACCCATAAAGCAAATGGCAAATTCTCAAGATAGCCTTTTCTTCTTCTGAATGCCAACACTCCACTTATTATAAAGCCAATAATAAAAGGAGACCCTCCTATTATCCCTACTTCGTGTATTACCCAAACGAATGAGCTATGGGTATCGCTCATTTCTTTACCTACTGCAGGACCAAGTATATACAAATGTTCACCTGGCCCATAGCCTAAAAACGGTTTCCTTTTAATCATATTTATAGCTTCTGGCCAGATATTTTCTCTTCCTGACATACTTCCCTCATTTATCGTCCTTTCCCACCGTTGACTCATCTCTGGATTGAATGCAGAGGCAATTGAAAATATTAATATTGTAGATAGAATAATAAGGAATGTGTTTATTTTCTTTATTGCATAATCTTTAGTAAATAATAATGCAACAAGGGCGCAGAAAATGGCAATTTGTCCACCTCTAGAAGCCGCTTTAATAATTTCAAAAAGAAGGTAGCCTAAAACAATAATATATCTGAATCTTATTTTGCTTTTTTCTTTATAACAACTCAACATCTGATTTAAAAAGTAAAGAAAAGGCACCCCTAACATAAAACTCATAGCATTAGGATCAACCTTTCCCACTGTTGCTCTTGATAGATAAATTTCTACAGCCTCTTCTGCTACAAATCCTGGAACTCTAAAATTGGCGCACAATGTTAGAATTATCAAAGAGTATGAAAAAGATTGCAGTGCTCCAATCATAATTTTTTTATAATTTACCAAAAATGAACAAACCCACAAAAAAAACAAAAGTTGTGTCAGTTGAAAAAGCCTCATTTTCCAATATGAATAAAAAAATGGATTTATCCACTCAATACTAAAGGCTATAAAAGCGTAATAAACTAAAAAGAAATAAAAGGGGAGAGTGGGCATTCTCAAGAACCACCTACCTCTAACAGCAACAATAATGAGAAATATAAAACCCAAAAGTTTAGGAATAGAATACTTATTAAATATTTCAAACATTTCTGCAGGTATAGAGGCAATAAACAGATAAAGAACAAGCCTTAAATCAAGGGCAAGAGGGGGTTCCTCTGTAATATTATCAAGTTGGCGGGTATATCTTGTTTTTTTTATACTTAATACTTCATCCATTATTTCTTTTATATCTCCCTTTTAGAGCACTATTATAACACATCGGAGGTAAAATAAACGCTCGCTTCATCTAATCCGTTATATTTAAAATAAATTTAGTAATTTCTGATGTTGCTTTTCCTCTATTAACAATTGCCTGTGAAAGAAACTTTTCCTGTTTTTCAAGAATTTCTTTTCTCTCAATGCCATCTAATCCTATTTCTTTTACAATACTTGATATCGTTTTAGAGTCAACATAAACCCCTCCACCAAGGAGTGGCACATCTGCAAACGGATTTTCTTCAGCGCCTTTCTGCCACAAAACAGGAATACCCAAAAGCATTGCTTCAATTGAGCCAGCTGAGGCATTTGTAAAGACAAAGTCGCTGTTGAAAAGCAATTGATGAAAATCTTCATCTGAAAAGGCAAAATGAACTTTTTGAAGCAACTTCTTCCCCAAAAACTTTTTGTAAATGTTTTTATCCACTTCTGCAGGATGCTTTTTAATTATAACTGCAATATTGTTTTCAAGCATACTTATAATACTTTGAAAGAAACTTTCTATACTTTGTGGAAACTCCTTATAAATATGAACACCAGATAAAGCCACTACAACAGGTCTTTTTTCTATGCCATATCTTTGAAAATAGTTGAGGTCTTTTGCTTCTTCCTTAATTTTTTTAATTCTATCAAACCTTGGACATCCAAGCGAAATTGACCTTTCAAGAGGATGGCCATATTTTAGTGCCTCTTTAGAAAAATAGGGACCCCAATCAAAGTGGAATCGCGAATGGATGGGAAAGAGCATCCTATCAAAAAAGCCGTGCTGCAGTATAGCACTACTAACATTTTTAGCACCAATAAAGAATCCTTTTCTAAAGGATTCTTTATCTGAATCTGCCAAAATAAAGCCAGCCTGTCCAACAATCTTATTCGCAAATTCTTTAGCAACAATTCCTTCAAATATCCAGTAGAAATTAACTTCAATTTCATTGCTCAACTTCTCTTCAATTATTTTAGCCAAATCTATTGCCCTTTGTTTAATTTGCTTTAAGTAAGAATGAGTAAAAAATGAAAACATTATTTGGTTCATATCAACAGAATCTACATTTTTATCATCAGCGTATTTAGTCTTTGAATAAGTTACAAGATAGGGTTTAATTTGAGATTTTATCAAATTACCTATGATTGGTTTTAGACTACCAGAGGCAGAAGGAGAAAACGAAGTCATCAAAATAACTATTTGACCTTTTTGAGGAAGTAAAATGTTTTCTTTATAGTAATATAATCTTTTAATGTCATCTTTAATCTTTCTAAAAAAAAGATTTTGCCTTCGCCCATCGCTATCAAGATGGTATCTCCACGAAGATAGAACAGGCTCTTCTTCCTCAAGGGGTTTAATTAAAGGTTCAAATTTCTCTATCTCTCTATGTGTCAGTAATGCCATTAAATTTTGTAGACCTCCCTGATTAACTTCATTGTCTTTATGGCATCTTCCAATGTTGGCACTTCTCCTCTTTCTCCTGTTGCGATTTTGACCATCTCCGCAGCTTGCCTTCTAAACCCAGGCTTAAATTTTCTATCCCACTCATCCACATTTATCTCTTCTGATTTTCCCCATCTAACCTGCTTTTTCCCCTCCTCAAGTGGTCTTATCTCATACCGTACATCTGGTAAATGAACAGCAACGGCCCACGGTGCCGGCTCATTCCAGAACGCTTGATAGACGCCATAGTCTCCAGAATCAAATTCAATATGTGATTCAATAAAACATGGCTTTTTATTGTTTAGTTCACCAAAAGTTTTAACTTTAATTGCCTCTCCCCTACCAAAAATCCTGAAATAATCAAAGAGGTGTATAGAATTTGCATACATCCATCTTTCAGTAACCTCTTTGGGCTGCCCTAAATTTAGCGCTCTTTCAGGGTCTTCTTGATCTTGAACAATTATGACCCTCTTTCCCTCCTTTTTTTCAATTTCATTCACTACATACCTTGTGACAGAGTAGGAGGCTCTATTCAAAGCGATATAAATTTCCTTATTTTTCTCACTCGCTATTTTTAGGACATACTCTGCTTCATCAACACTTAAGGCTGGTGGCTTCTCTGCAATTATAAGCCATCCAAATTGGAGACACTTCTCGATTGTTTTTGGCATAGATGGCTCGTTAACCGTAATCACCACAATTTGAGCCTCACTCTTTTCCCAGAGTTCTTCAATTGAGTTGTAGACACCTTTTACTGAGTAATTCTTTGCAAGATTTTCCGCCCTTTCTCTTGTCCTGCTAAAAATTCCCACTATTTCAGTCTCTTCAATATCCTTAAACGCTTTTAGATGCTCGTTTGCAGTATAACCCGCTCCAATCAGGGCAACCTTCACTTTTGATTTCATCTTTTCCTCCTAATCACATTTCAACGCAGTTGATATTTTATCAAAGAGCAACTCACTGTAAAGAAGATGACCATCTTTTGTTATGTGATGACCATCCTTTTGATTGATTAAAAACTTTACTTCTTTGTCTTTCTCCTTGATAGCACTATAAGCATCTATCAAAATAACTTTCTGGGAATTTATTTCTGTTATAACACTTTCTAAAATTTGATTATAAAGTTTAATTGATTTTCTAAAGCCGGGAGAATGTTTTTCTATTTCATCTGTGTTTGGGGCAATGTTGATGACAAAGATAATTTTTTCAATTTCAATCGCACTTTTTATCCATTTTTCCATTGTCAACCTGTATTTTTTAGGAGATGTAGGCTTTGTCCCAAGCCCTGCCTTTAAAATCTTAGCACGGTTATTGTGAAGGAATTTTACTATCCTCCATTTTAAAAACTCTGGAGTTAGAGAAACAATTTCTCTTAAAAAAATTGGAAGAGGTCGGGGGGCACAATCTACCACTCCGCTCTGAATTATTAAAATTCCTTCTTTTCCGATATAATATTTATCTCTTTCGTAATGGTTAAAAAGTTCATCAACTCTTGCTCCACCCATTGAACGGTTCCAGCAAAAAACTTCTTTATTTAACTCCTTTTCTACTCTCTTTTTAAGAAGATAAGAATATTCTTTTCCAAACCCAATACCATCCTTAGGCCTTGGTAGGCTTAACGAATCACCATAAACTTTTAAAATCAAATCATCCATTACTCTTTTCTTCCTTTTTTAAGTCTTGAATCCAACAATAAACTGATATTCCTCCAAACAAAATTAAGAATAGACTTTTAAAGACAAGTCCAATTTTAAAAACATAGAAAAAGAGCATCGAGCTTATCAGCATTACTAAAGACAAAATTAGTGGCAATGCCCTGTATTTCAGTGGATAAGGGAAATGACCAAAAACAAATGCAAGTAAACTCATAACAAAAAAACCTGCACAGGTTGAAACCGAAGCAGTCATTACCCCCCATTTGGGAATTCCGAAAATATTTATAGAAATGTTGACAGTTGCCCCTGAAGCTGTGATTATCGGAAAAAGGTGAGTTTTTTTTAAATAGTAAAGAGCCATCCCGGGAAACATATAAACTCCCTGAAAGAAATAGCCAAGAACAATTGGAGGAACATATTTTGCACTTTCTTCATATCTTCCACCAGAAAGAATTATTACTGCTTCCTCTGAAAAAAGGATTAGTCCAGAAGCGCAAAAGGCAAGAAGCAGGATTCCATAAGACCCTGTTTTTCCAAGAACATTCTTTGCATCTTTATTGCTGTTTACTTCTTTCATAAAAACCGCAGACCAGATTGTATTGAATGCACTCATTATTCCCTGCATAACCATTCCTATTGCATAACCAAAAGAATAAAAGCCAAGGTCTCTTATAAACCTTTTCCCAAAATAAGATATAATCATTCTATCACTTAAATTCAAAATCCACATAAACATAGAATGGGGTAGAAATGGAATAGAAAATTTGCTTACATCCTTAAAAAGTTTTATATTGAATGTAAGTTTCATATCCTTAAAAATGAAGTAAAGATATACAAAAAGAAAGAGTAAGCCCGATAGAAAAACCGCTACGATTTGACCCTTTGCCCCTTTTTTTAAATATGCCACGAAAACGATAATAATTAATGTTTGGATAAGTCCGAAAGAAACCTGCAAAATTGAATTGAGAGCAATCTTCTCTTTTGCAATGAAAAGGCTTACTGGAACTGTGCTAAATGAAAAAAGAAATGCAGAGACGCCAATCAATATTCCATAAGGGTAAAAAGGAAGCCCTATATCTCCAAATCCCTTCTCAATTACAGCATTGCCCGTTAAAAGAAAGATTATTAACCAGAATATAGAATAAATGGTCGATAAAACCACAATACCACCAACGCTTCTCCTCTGTTCTTCCTGATTTTCAAGATACTGATTGTACCAATAAACAACCGCCCCTCCAACTCCCATTGGCATAAGCATTATAAGGACATTTCGCAATGAGTTTGCAAAACTTACAACTGCATACTCCTCAGGTGCCATTGCCCTTGCATAAATTGGTGCAAGGAAGAAGGCTATTAAATAGGAGCCACCCTGCGCCAACATAGAATAGAAAAAACCTTTACCAAGTCTTTTGTAAATATCAATCATTTAAGGCCAAGAGTACTTTATTTCTTCATTAATTTCATCGTTATTGATATCAATACAACGGCATTTTTCTTGAGAAGATTTATATGCCCCCGCCAGAATTTTTATGATTTTTGAAGAATCATAAGTTAGTTTTTTGGAATCATTACTTTTTTTTAATAAATCTTCCAAAACTGTTTTGCTTGATAATATAATATCATCTTGTGGAAGATTTAAAATTTCTCTTTCATTAGGCATTCCATATCTTGTTGTAGGAAGTTCACGATATTCTTCCTTTCTGTAGTTCATGATAGTTTCTCCCGATAAAGGATTGTAAAAGATATAACCTAACTTACACGAAAAAACCATATTTACACCAAAACCTTCATCTATACCGACCGAAAGAATAAAATTTTTTCCACTTTCAGTCTCAGCAATAAGAATTCCACCCGGATCTTTAAACTTTTCCCCTCTTGGATTTGGCACAGGACTTTCTTTCAATTTTCCCCACACTTTAACAAAATCCTCCTCAAATAATATTATTCCAAGGTCTATGTAGTGACTGCCATTCATTACTATACCAATATTTGCCGCAGTTATTGAAAAAGTTTCAAGTCCCCCCAACTTTTCACTCTTAATGACCTTCTTTAGATTTTTATAACAATCCATATATCGTTGTTGATGATTAATTCCTAAAAAAACATCGTTTTTTTCACAAATCTCAATCATTCCCTTTGCATCAGCAATTGAATTTGCCATTGGCTTTTCGCAAAAGACATATCTTGCACCTGTTTCAACCGCAAGTTTTGTAAAAAGATAATGGGAATCAGAATTTGTAGCAATTACAACAAGTTCTGAATGATTCTTTTTAAGCATTTTCTCTGCATTGTCAAAAAACAACTCATCGGAAAAGCCGAATTCAGCTTTTGTCTTTTCAATTGCTGTTTGACTTTTATCACACAAGCCAGAGATTTCCAATCCCAGTTCCTTTACGACTTGAATATGCCTTCTACCCATTGGTCCTAAGCCAATAATGGAAGTTTTCATCATAGCTCTCCCTTCTTCAATTTCATTATTTGATCAACAACATATTTTTGCTCTTCCCTTGTTAGCCCAACTGAAGATGGTAAAGAAAGGGATTCCTTCTTTAACCTCTCCGCAGTTTTACAATCGGTACTAAAAGAGTTTTTGTGGGGCTTAAGTAAGTGCATAGGTTGCCACAATGGTCTTGTTTCAATTCCTATCTCATAAAGATTATTCATCGCCTTCTTTCTATCTATTCCAAATTTATTTTTCTCAATTTTTATTGTATAAAGCCAGAATGTGCTTGAACAGTCTTTCGGTTCTTTCATTGTTTTGATCCCTTCAACCCCGGATAACTTCTTTTCGTACATTTGAGCAATTTTTCTTTTTTTTGCAACAAATTTATCTATATTTTCCATCTGACCGCATCCAATTGCTGAAAGGACATTGCAAAGACGATAGTTAAAGCCAATATTGTTATGAATAAATTCAACTGCATCATCCTTTGCCTGAGTTGTTAAATATTTTGCCCTTTGTGCCAATTTTTGATCGTCAGTGATGATCATCCCGCCCCCGCCGGTAGTTATTATTTTATTTCCGTTAAAACTCAAGACTCCCACCTTGCCAAAAGTTCCCGCCTGCTTTCCACTCCATTTTGCTCCAAGCGCCTCGGTTGCATCCTCAATAATGGGCAGATTGTATTCTTGTGTAATAAGAAGCAAATCATCCATTTTGCAAACATTTCCAAGAATATGAACGGGCATAATTGCTTTAATGAACCTTCCCGTTTTTTTGTTATAAAGTCCTTTTCTCGATTTTTCGCAATTCTTTTTCAAGAAATCTTCAAGTTTGTTTAAATCCATTTGGAAAGAATCGTATTCAGCATCAACAAAGACAGGATAGGCGCCAGTATATCTTATCGCATTTGCGGGAGCAACAAAGGTTAAATCGGATGTTATTACTTCATCACCGACACCTATATTCAAAAGAATTAAAGAGATATGGAGCGCTGAGGTTCCATTGACACAGGCGACAGCATACTTTGCCCCTGTGTAATCGACAACCATTTTTTCAAACTTATCTACAAAAGGACCTGCAGAAGAGACCCAATTTGTGTCAAAACATTCTTTTACATTTTTCCATTCTTTCCCTGTCAAATATGGGACGGATAGGGGAATAAAATCCCTTTTATCTCTGCGGTTAATTTTAATGTCTTTCATTTTCTCCTCACAAATTGTAGATGTTCGTTTTATACAAATGAAGATTTTGTTTTAGCCAATTTGAGGTAATTGTGAGCCCTTCCTTTAAACTCACTTTGCTCTGCCAATTTAAAACCTTCTTTGCTTTTTGAGGATTGGAAAGCAAAATCATGACTTCACTTTTTTCAGGTCTGACCCTTTCCTTCTCAACAACTATTTTTGCCTTTTGTCCTGTAACTTCTATTGCAGTTTTGACAATCTCTTCAATTGAATAAGCTTCGCCTGTCCCAAGTTGTATAACTTCTCCTTCAATTGTGGGAACTATTCCTGCCTTTAGAAAACCATTAACCGTATCTGAAACAAAGGTTAAATCCCTCTTTGGTTTTATGTTTCCAAGTTTAATCTCTTTTGCATCACCTAACAATTGCCCTAAAATTGTGGGGATTACCGCCCTCATAGATTGCCTTGGACCGAAAGTGTTGAAAGGTCTCAAGACTACGACCGGTAAGCCGTAAGAACAAAAATAGGCTTCGCAAAGTTTATCTGCTCCAATCTTTGAGGCACTGTAAGGGGATTGACCTTGAAG
>DHFQ01000033.1:0-2092 GCA_002402325.1 Candidatus Aminicenantes bacterium UBA4820 | reverse complement strand
AGCGACGATTCAAGGATATTTAAAGTTCCAATAACATTTGTTTCAACAAAAGATTGAGGGGCAAGATAGGAGTAGGGAATTGCTATTAATGCTGCAAGATGAAAAACTATATCAATATCCTTAAGCGACCTCTCTACAAAATTATTATCTCTTATATCTCCCATTACCACTTCAAATGACTCTTTTTGCGGAGAGTTATCAAGCCATCCCCAAGAATTAAAAGAGTTGTAAAAACAAAAAGCCCTTACATCTGCTCCACATTCAACAAGTCGTTCAACGAGATGACTGCCAATAAAGCCATCGGCACCGGTAACAAGAACTTTTTTTTTAGAATAATCAATTTTATTCATTCAACAAATGTCCCTCTCGCTCTACTTAATTCACTTTTCTTACCAATATCAATCCACTCTTCTTTTATTTTAAATATTTTAACTTCACTATTCTCTTTAACCGACCGTTTTATCAAATCCGGCATCGTAAAAAATCCGCCCTTAGGAACATAAGAAATTATTTTAGGAGAAATAACATAGATGCCTGAGGCTACAAGCCACGATTCCACTGGCTTTTCCTCTATGTCAATAACATTTAATTTTTTTGTCTTTACAACACCAAAGGGAATCTGATGAAAGTAATCATAAACCCCAACAGTGATATCGCAATGAAAAGTGTTATGAAAGTCAAGCATATCGCTAATATCAACCTGTGTAACAAGATCGCCATTTAAAATTATCATAGGCTCTTTTATCTTCCTCTTTAGAAGTGAAAGAGAACCAGCAGTTCCGAGCGGTTCATTCTCAACGATGTACTCTATATGACAACCAAGTTTTTCACCATCTTTAAAATAGTTAACAATTTTATCTTTCAGATAGTTCACCGATATAATGAAATTGGTAATTCCGAAACCTACGAGATGATGAATGATCCTCTCAAGGATTGGCTTCCCTGCTACTGTGAGCATCGGCTTGGGAAGATTTTCGGTTAACGGCTTTAGCCTCTCTCCCTTTCCACCAGCAAGAATAAAGGCAATATTTGGCTTCGGCTCAGAGCCAAGTAACCCGTAAAGAGTGTGGATGCCAACTATTCTTTTCTCTTCATCTAAAATTGGAATGACATTTATCTTCCTTGCCTTCATTATATCAAGGACATTCATCCTTGACTCTTCTTTCCCAGTCCACACGAAGTTTTTGTTCATAATTTTTTTTGCAGGAGAATTAATATCCGCCCCTTGAAGAAGCGCCCTTCTAATATCTCCGTCCGAAAGAGTCCCAACCATCTCTTTTTTTTCAGAAATTACAAAGCAAATCTTTTGACCCGATTGTTCAAGCGAAAAAAGCGCATCCCTCACCGTTGCTTTAATGTCAATTATCATTTTTTCAAAATCATTGGAAAGACTCATTTAATTCCTCTTTCTTATCTCTTTAGCGGGATTTCCAACAACAACGCTTTTATCAGAAATATCTCTTATTACAACGCTCCCGCTTCCAACAATTACCATCATTCCTATTTCTACGCCTTGAATAATAGATGCACCTGTCCCAATGTGAGATAAATCTCCAATCTTTACATTACCTGAAATGGTAACGCCCGGGGCAATGTGAACACTTTCTCCAATGATGCAATCGTGTTCAACAATCGCACCTGAATTTATAATTGTGTTTCTTCCAATTTGAGCATTTGCGTTGATAATCGCACCGACTAAAATTTGTGCCCCTTCCTCTATTCTCGCACTTTTTGAAATGGTCGCTGAGGGATCAATCACTGTTAAAGGTTTTAAGCCTGAACTTAACCCTTTTTCAAAAACTTTTGCTCTTAATGAACAATCACCAATCCCTCCAACTCCTACAATAAAATGAGTTACCCCATCAAGAATCATCCCGGAAATCAAATCATCACCCCCCATTACTGGAATTGAGCCAAAACTTTTGCCACATTTATTTCTATCGTTATCAAGGAAGGCAACGACTTCAAAATCTTTCTCTTTTATTCTATCAATTGTATCAACTAACACCTTTGAATGTCCGCCACAGCCCAAAATTAATGCTTTATTCATCTAAATTCTCTTTGAACTTGAGATCATAAAATCTTTTTGGTT
>DHFQ01000162.1:35621-38846 GCA_002402325.1 Candidatus Aminicenantes bacterium UBA4820 | reverse complement strand
GGACTACTTTGAGAATTATGTATTACAGGTGATGCAGGAGAGAGAAAGTCCTCTGAGTTGTTATCCGTATCCTGCCCATTACCAGTAGAATCATCTGGTTTTCTCGTTATTGAAAGTCCTGAGCCAGGTGTTGTTGCAGGACTTACTTCAGGACAGGTAGCGGCAGTTCCGTATCCGACCTTGTCTATTACATTGGTCGCAGAGCAAGTTGAATTTGAAGTGCTTTGAACAATTGCCAGATGCCCCGCACTATTAGAAGCGTTACTTGAGAATGTATCATCGGGTGTGGGAGTGCCAGAGTAACCGCTTCCTGCAACAAGATACCATCCGTAAGCGGGAACAGATTTAGTTGAATTTAAATTGACTTTAAATCCAAAATTGCCGTTAGCGGCAAAATATTGAATTGAGTAACCACTCAAAGAGATTGCATTTGAAGTTGGGTTGAAGAGTTCAACAAAATCATCGCTGGTTCCTGCAACACGAATCTGACTGACCAATAGATGGGTTACAGATGTCCCTCCCGAAGAAACAGGTTGAACATAAACGATTGCTACATTTGACATATCGCTCAAATTTGATGAATCATCCATCGTCTTTATTGCAAAGAAATAGGTGGTTGAGTTGTTTAACGAGGAGACTATGAATGATTGGTTTGTTCCTCCTGAAAGTGGAGTCGGAGGATTTGAAATTGTTGTTGAGGAATCAAAATCTGCATTGTTTCTTATTGGAGATGTGCTCATCTTCATAATATAACTTTGTGCAGTTCCTGTCATTCCATCATCTCCAGGGGCTGTCCATTCAAGTTTGACTGAACCAGAAGCATAAGGAGTCGCACTCAAATTTGTAATTGTAGAGGGGGGAGTGGTATCGGGAGTTGATGAGCCAGAATCATTGAAAAGTTCAATAAATTCGTAGTTGTAATCAGATGCATCTGACATTTCATTTATCACAACGCCCGCTCCGCTCAAAGTTCCTGCACCACTTCCCGGGGTGGCAGAAGTTTGAGATAGAGTGTTCCAACTTGAAGATGAGGAAGGGGCATCCCCCGGATTTTTTCTTTGATAGGAATTTCCTGTTGCCATCTGAATTGTTGGACCATCAATCAAATTGGAATTGTTATCATAAAGTTCATAGTATTCAGAACCGTTGATCATCGGGAAACAGCCATCGGTGCAACTCCCGCTTTCATTTGAATTTAGATAGATGCAATCATCAGGAAAAGAGGGAAATTTCACTTTAAAGTTAGCCCGCGATGCGTTTCTTGCAAGGATAAGGTAACCGTTTTGTGGAATTGCTGTCCCCTGCGGGAAAGTGTAACTTTGTATAGAGTTGTATTGTTTTATTACCCATCCTGAAATATCCATAGCAGGGGAGAGGGTTGTAAAAATTGAATCTGATGAAAATGTGGGTCCATTTGAGCATTCATCGGTTGAAAGAACCTTGTAGTGGTAAGTTGTCTCAGGAGTCAATCCGTTTAATGTTACTGAATGGTTTAAGGTATAACCTGATGAGGAAGCGGTGGTTCCATAATCGGTTGTAGTTCCATACTCTACTTCGGAAGACGATAGTTCATCTGTAATCCACACTATTGTTGCAGAAGAGGATGTTAGATTTGTTACTGAGGGAGCGGTTGTGATTTGAGGATTCGTATTTGATGTCGTTGTAAAGGTTTCATCAGAACTTACCGTTGGACCATTTTGCGAAGAATCAGTTGATTTAACCCTGAAATGGTATGTTGTATTTGAATTCAATCCGCTTATAACTACAATGTGGTTTTGTGTATATCCACTAATGCTTACTTCGTTTCCATAACTTTGAGTTAAGCCATATTCAACAACTGTTGTTGCAGCCTCATCCGTTGTCCAATGAATTTGTGCACTGCAATCTTCAGGAGTTGCCGTTGGTCCATCGGTTATCACAGGAGGCGTTGTATCAGGGGCGGGGTTTAATAAAAAGTATGTTGCATTCAAAAATATTTCCCTGTTGTTCACTCCTCCCGTTGCCTTATCCCAGCCGCCATAAAGAGAGTCTCCTGAATCTCCTGTTCCATCATCAGCAGGGGAACTGTCTCCAACAGCAGCAACCCTTCCAGAGCCATATTTTGATGTTGCAAATGTTACCCTTAAATTGTTGTGCGTTTGACCAAGCCTCCATACATGACCAACTGCATCAGGATTATCAGTAGTGTTTAAATCCATTGATGTTGAACCAAACAATCCAAGCCCTCCTGTGCCACTTCCAAATGGTCCGCAAATTACTGGGTCGGTCGGGTCGGTTGAGACATTATTATCAACAGCCTCATCGAACCAATCTTCAGAACCTTTATCAGATACCTCGTTAACTCTAAACCATATACCGAAAATTCCAGTCTGTGTTGATGATGTGGCTCCCGTCAAATCGTTAAAAATATGTGGAGCATCCCAGTTGTCGCAATCTCTATCTGAAGTTTCGTGGTCTGCAACCATAAACAAACCTCCGCCATTACTGACAAAATTTAAAATCGCACTCTTTTCTGCGGAAGTAAATTGATTTTGCGGCTCGCAAACTACGAAGACTTTGTAATTGCTTAAATCCTGTGGATTTAAATAATCGCCATAAGTTATTGAACCACCCGGAGGAAGTGTTTCAACGCTGTAGCCTGCCTTCACGAGGTCAATTCCCCACGAAGAAATTCCGCCTGTCCAGTATGTCTCTGCTGTTGATTGAATAACACCCGATTGATCAGGAGTTGGGTATCTCTGAGGATTTGCTTC
This sequence comes from Candidatus Aminicenantes bacterium UBA4820, assembly GCA_002402325.1. Classification (GTDB taxonomy): domain Bacteria; phylum Acidobacteriota; class UBA4820; order UBA4820; family UBA4820; genus UBA4820. Next base: position 36,093 of record DHFQ01000162.1, on the reverse strand, counting down.
AGTCGTGGTTCCAGAGCAAGGGTATGCGGGCATGCTCAAATTCCACGAATCAGCATCAATTACCCAATCAGCATTGCCTCCCATCTCGTGTTTTGTGGCATCAAAAAGAATCGTTTGACTAAAAACAAAAAATGGGATTGATAGAAAAGACAAAAGAAAAATAATTTTTTTCACACTTACCTCCAGAAAATATTTTATCACAAAGAAAGTGTCAGATGGTGAGTCGCCGGGGACTCGAACCCCGAACCAGCGGATTAAGAGTCCGCTGCTCTACCAGCTGAGCTAGCGACCCAAACAAAGATATTATCCACACAATCCCCCTTTTTGTCAAACAAAGAGAAAAAAGTATAAGAAAACTTTTAGGTGTGTCATCTATTTTGCACCATCCCAAAATCCGACATTGCGTCAACTCCTTATTGGTAAAAGATAAAACCAATAATCGATTGGAGAGGAAACAACAATCACCTAAAAA
>DHFQ01000162.1:0-35589 GCA_002402325.1 Candidatus Aminicenantes bacterium UBA4820 | reverse complement strand
AGCAATTTTTCAATTGCTTCAAGCCATAGAATTTAATAAAGCGCTGACCCATTTGCTTGTTTATTTTTTTTAATTCATAGAAAATTATCATATTGGTAAGACGGGAGTTCTACAAAAATTTGACAAATTGAATTTTTTAATATATAACTCAGGTGGAGGTGGTAGAAATGAAAAAGATATACATTTTGGTTTTAGTAGTTTTTTCATTCCTTGATCCCCTTTTTACCTTTTGTGGCACTCCCACTAAAGAAAACATTCCACTTTGTGAGGAGCCTCAAAATATAGCGCCAGCACAAAATTTTGGAATTATTGGTATTAATTACTATGTTCCAATTGTCTGGAATGGAAAGGATTTTGCCTGTGTGGCTGTTTCAAATCAGGATGGAAATCTCTATTTTAGAAGATTCTTTGCGGATGGAACGCCTGCGTCGGAACCCATTCCTATTTTTCAAGTAGCGAGTAATAATGGATTTTGTAACTTAGTCTGGAACGGGAATGGCTATGGAGTTGTTTATACCACTAACACGGGAACATATTATGTTGTGAAGTTTCATCTTCTCTCTACTGAGGGTCTTCCAGTAGGTAATGAAGTTCAGGTTTCTTTTGTTGGAGAAACCCCAACATCTGATTGTTACGCTCCCAAAATTACTTTTGGAAATGGCCTTTATGCGATCACCTGGTTGGATGAGAGAAGCGGAGTTACCAATGTTTACGCAACGCTACTAAATAGCGATGGAACAATTGCAAATGGAGCTGCAAGCCACGATATTATTATCTGCGAGTCTTCCTTTTCTCAGGGAAGCATAGAAATAACTTATTCTCAAGCAAAGGGAAGGTTTTATATAGTTTTTTCTGAAATGAGAACTGAAAACATAAAAGAAATTTATCTGGCAGAACTTCATCCTCTCGGTATAACTTATTGCTACGGTACGCCTATCATTTCAAGTGAGGGGGATCCACGAATGTGCGCTCTTGCAGATTCTGGTACATATTTCGGAATGGTCTTTGAAGATAAACGAACTGGAATATCGCAGATATATTTTTGTTTGGTGACCCCCAATAATATGCTACCCAAAGTTGGAGATGAGATCTGTCTTTCAAATAGCACATCACGGGCTATGCAACCAAAAATAGTTTGGACAGGTGGTGAATATGGAGTTTTTTGGACCGATGACTCGTCTGGTATCTCGGAAACTTTCTTTCAGAGGGTAAGTTCAAGTGGCGTCCCTCAAGGCTCAAACTGGCAGGTTGATTTGACAGATGGAATTTCAAACATAAGTGTATCTTTTGCAAAACACGGTTACTTGCTTGGAGGAGTCTATGTTCCTTCATCCTATCTATTTCCAATTGGGTGTGCCTCTATTGATACACCTTCTTGTGCTGGAGGTTTTGTCGCATACAACATAACGGGAACATCGGCAACGATTGGATGGCTTCCCTCATCTGACCAGAATCAAGATATTGCATATTATCAGGTTTATAGAAACGCAATCCCCATCGCAAAAACTTCAGACACTTTCTTTCACGATACAAACCTTCAAGAAGAAGTAACTTATGCTTATGCGGTTGAACCAGTAAACGCTGGTCAAATTCAGAACACAAATTGTCAGACAACCTTCTATGTTAAAACAAACTCAAATTTAACTCTTAAGTTAGAAAAACAAGATAACGAAAAAGATGTAAAACTTTTCTGGAACGATGGAGGCATTCCAACATATAATATTTTTAGGGGAACAAACCCACAGGTATTTCATTCTCTTGGTTCTGCGTCAATAGAGGAATTTATTGATAAAGATGTTTTAATTGATAGCAACATCTATTTTTACAGCGTAGATGAACCGACAATGTAAAAGATTTTAGAAGGCAAAATTGGAAAAAGAACAGGAATGGTTGATCCTTCTGGAACAACAATTTTTTCTTACGATAAAAGAGGGAACATTATTTTAGAAAAAAGAACACCTGCTGGATATGCTCAATTCCAAATGAGTTACGGTTACGATAAAAACAACAACCTCACAAAAATCATCTATCCTTCATGAAGAGAGGTAAGCTTTGTTATAACAATCAGGTGGAAGTTACACCTATGACTTAAACGGGAACAACTTAACAAAGATTGAAGGAGCGGTAAATACAAATTAAACTTACCACTGAATGGTTTTGAAAAGTGGTTTTTTAATTTTTTATAACGCCCATCTGCTAAAATGAATAACCTATGAAAAGGGCGATTTGAAAGTTGGAATGAGAGTATTCAGCCTTGTTGAGTTTAAAGGCAACATCCATTCCTACTGGACCTACCGGGGTAAGGTATCTTAATCCAAAGCCCGCATCACTTTTGAATGGTTCTCCTCTTGAAAATGGGTTGTTTGTTTTTGTAACCCTTCCGCTGTCAAAGAAAAGAAGACCTTTAAAGTTATCTCTGAAAGGGAATCTGTATTCAATTGAACCTTCACAAGAACCCTTTCCGCCATTCAGCGCTCCGTCCTGTGAGAGTGGAGAAATTGATGAAAACCTGTATCCCCTTAAACGCATCTGTCCGCCTGTAAAAAATCTGTAAGGGTAGGGGATTTCTGATAAACTATCCCTTGTGATCAAAGAGGAAACCCTCAATTTGAATGCAAGAACTTTCTCTGCTTTTATAGGAATATATTTTCTTAAATCAAGAGTACCTTTTGAAAAAAGGGTCCCGTTGCTGACCCTGCTGCTTTCAAGATACAAAGAGGAAATTGAACCTTTATGAGGGTCAAGAAGACTATCACTTTTATTTCTTACTAAATTGAATTTCAAAGAGATTGTATCTGGCGTAAGGGCAGAATCTTTGATTTGTGGTGAGGGATAGGTGAATTCAATCTTGTTTATTTTTTCAAAATTTGCATCAAGGGTCATCTCATAAGTTCCAAAATCTTTCTGGACACCCGCGGTTAAAATGGTCGTCGTGAAATCGGTTTGAACCCAGTGAAGTGTCTGCCTTTTTGCCTTTATGTAGGGGGTGAAATCATTGTATCTATATGGAAATAGCAGGTGGACTTCATATATCTCTTCAAGTGAACTTCTTTTAAGAGTTACTCCCGCATTCAAATATCTATCAAAAAGTCTTAATGTTTCAAATTGTGTTTGAAATCTGAATTTCTCATCTGAACCATAGCCAATAGAAACCTTAATTTTTCTATGCCTTCCCTCTTTTAAAATTATATTTAGTGGAACATTTCCATTTTCATCAATCTTTTTAACCTTTATTGTAACAACATCAAAAAGCCCGCTTTTGTAGAGCGCATCTTTAGTCTCATTCACCTTTGATGATGAAAAATATTCTCCTTCATCATATTTTATAAATCTTCTTAAAATTTTCTCTTCACTATGAATTATTCCTTGAAAATTGGTTTTTCCAAATCTTGCCCTTTTTCCTTCATCTATTTTATAAATTACCCTGACACTTTTTTTTATTGAATCAACCTCCGCGGTTTCAGAAACATTTACAAAGGGAAAACCATCATTTCCTAAAGTTTCTTCTAAAATTACTTTTGCATTTAGATAGTCATCAACCCTGAATCTCTCACCTTCTTTTAGTTTAATTGATTCTTTTGCCTTTAATATATCTTGTTGAACAACCTCTGAATCAGAATTATAAATAAATTCAATAGATAAAACTGTGTAAGGAAATCCTTCATTAACTGCTATTTCAAAGGCTTCTTCACTTTCATTTTTTTCTATTGAAACATCAAAGAAACCTTCTTTGCGGTAAAAGGAGAAAAGGTTATCAGTTATATCAAGACATTCGGGCTCTGTAACTTTAATTTTTTCTTTAACTATTTTTCTTTTGGAGAAATCGAGCCCTAAGAAGTTAAGAAGAGTAACATTGGAAAAAGTTTTATTCCCGCTAATTGATAGTTGCTTGGCTTTTGATTCTTCAATTGCTTCCTGTGCCAGAAGAGTCATTGATAAAAAAAATAAAACTAAAAGAAATAACCTTAGTATCTTTGTTCCCATGTAACATCTGCCCCGCTTTTACCTGCGGTTGAAGAGTTCGTCTCAACGCTGAAGTGTTTGTTAATTCTATAACGAAGGTTTATTTCACTCTCTGGAAGTGAACCGAAAGTTTGTTCGTATTCAACCACCAATCTATCATTCAAATACTTACTGAAGGTCAATTGAGGGTCTCCACTTCTTGAGGTTGAAACAGAGAGAGTATCAATCTTTACCCTTTTTGAAACAGATTTAAAAAGGGGAGTGGCTTCATAACTTAAGGCAAGAGTCGCCGCAGTGCTTCCCCACTTTTCACTCTCTTCAGGACTTAAATTTTGAGAAGGTCTGCCAAATAAAATTAAAGATAAAATATCTCCTTCCTCAAGAGGAGGAATAGAAGAGAAACTTAAAGTTGGGTTATCAAAAGGTCCCTGTAGCCTTACATTGATATTATATGAACCAACATCTTTTGTCCCTTTTATATCAAGGTAGGGTTCTAAATTATCTCCTTCTGAAAAATAGACCGAGGAATCAGTCAAATCAAACTTACTTCCTGAAACCAAAAATCTTCCTTCATTAACAGACAATTTCCCTTCAGGGAAAAATCCCTTTTTGGTGAACTTTAGAATTGTTTCTCCCTGTATCTCTGCTATGAGATCCTTTCTTACAATCCACAATTTCTTTTTAGCGCTAACTTTTATTGCTCCCCTCAACTTTTGCAAAATATCTTTTGTAAAATTACTTTTCTTTTGTGAAGTGGTGCTATTTAAAAAGACAATTGATTCTGGTAAATCACTTATTGATTTAGATGATGGTTGTATTCTCCCCTTCAAGATACGGACATTTCCGTTTAATCCAATTATTTTCTCATCGCCTTTTAAAGATAAGTTTATATCACTGACAACTGAAAGTAAATTTTTATAAATAATGGGGAAATCTTGAGCCGTTAAGGTTACATCATAATCGTAAGGAATAAAATTGCTAATTTTTAAGTAACCGTCAACTTTTAACTCTCCCTCTTCATTTGTAGTCAAATAGACATTACTTAATTTTATTTTATCCCCGTCAAGATCGCATTTAATAAGTCCAATAATCTTTAAATCGCTGCTTTCAAGCGGCAAGGTTATATTTCTTAAAGAAAATTCGCCCTTAAGGTCAGGGTTTTTAACCGTTCCTCCGAATGTTATATCGGCGTCTATCCTGCCTTTTAGAGATGAAAAATATCCCTTTATTGGCAAAAGAGCAATCGGAAGGTCATTTATCTGAAGTTTTCCAGTCAAACTTTTTTTCTCTCTGTCGTAACTACCTTCCGCAAAAATAGAAGAGGAGCCACTTAAAAGTTTGAAATTTTTTATTGAGATCAACTTTTCTTGAAATGAGATTTCAGCGATGTTATCAAGATACAGAGATTTTTTGGGAAAGTCTATCTTGCTGAAATTTAGGACAACATTTTTCAATTCAGAATCGAAACTTCCCTTCGCATAAAAGTTTAAAAGGTCTTTAAAATTGAGAGAAGTTTCAAATTGATTTTCTTTTTGGTTTTTTGAAATTTTTAAATTGAAGTTTTCATAAGGCTTTTGGAGTAAAACCCCATTTTTAGAATTTATAAAAAGATCACAAAAGTACTCTTTATTACAAAGAGAGATATCCCCTTCTATTGAGAAATCTTCTAATTTGACATCACTATTTTTTAAAACTTCAGAATTTAACTTTCCTTCAATTTCAATTTTTGAAAAGTTTCCTTTAACATTAAATTTTCCTGTGAAATTTCCTTCCATACCATTTTTAAGAAGTTTTGAAATATCAAACTGGTGGACATTTCCTTTTCCTGAAAAATTTCCGTCTGAACCAACCATTCCTTCAATGTCTAACTCACCGAAAGGAAAAGGCACCTTTGTTTCTGGAATAACAAGAGAATTACCGTTTAATATCTTAAATCTTGTCTCTATCTCTCCGATCGCAAATTTTTCAAAGTGGAAAAAGCCTTTAGAAACATCGATCGTAAGGTAATCTTTTGTAAAGTCAAAAAGAAGATTTCCACTAAACTTGAAAGGCTCATTGACACCCCAGAAAGATGGATTTATTTTATCCACCTGAAGATTTATTTTATTAAGCAATAAATTATTAAAGTTTATATCAACATAGTATGGACTTAACTCCTCATCCCTTGCCTCAAGTGTAACTTCAGTTTTTTCTTTAGCAAATATCAACTCGGCAAGTGGAATGTCAAAACGATTTTGAGAAAACTTCAAAGGTGCAGGAAACGGAATTTCAATTCCCAAAACAGAAAGAACTTTTGAGGGATAAATTGAAACCGTCCTGAATTTTATCTTTGTGGAGGAGTCAAGAAAATTGTAATCAATTTCAATCTCTCCTTTTCCTGCCTCTCTTGAGACAAAAGTTGAAAAAATATTCAAGATGTTCCCTTCAATAGAAATTTCCCCTTTACCCGATGAAACTTCCATTCCCAATACTGAGCTTTCTTTGAAATCTCCAATGCAATTTGATTTTAAACTTTTTGTTTCAAAAGAATATTCGTAATCGCCCTTTAAAGTCAATTTTAATTGCAATTTATCATTTTTTATATCCTTTACGCCAATTGAATAATAAAGAGGTTTTGAGATTAGAAAAATCTTACCTTTAACAAATTTTGTATCTATTTTCCCCGATATTTCTAATTCAAAATTACCATACTCCTTCTGGTCAAAATCACCTTTTAATTTAAATGAATTACCTTCTAAAATAAAATTCATATTTGCTGTAAGTTTAAGCGGGGGGAAATTGTAGAAAAAATTAAAATCATCAAGATAAGTTTTAAAATTTTTAACATCTATTTCTATGTAATTCGGTTTTTTTCTCAAATCAAATTTAGTTAAAAATTGTCCTTCGCTTTCGCCGAAAGTCAATTGTCCATCAAGCGAAATTTTTTTCAAACCATCAAATTTTAATTTTCCATTGAATAAAAGTGGTTTATTAAATGAGGTTTTAGCAACTTTTAGATGGAAATCATTGAGAGTAATATCTTCAAATACGAGTCGCAATTTTGTTGTAATTTCACACTTTTCAAGAAAGAAACTCCTTTTCCCTTCAACATCAATCCTATCAACTGTGATTAAAATATTTTTAGCAAAAATGTTAAGCCAGATTGGAATTTTAAAACCACCTTGAGGATTCACTCCATTACCTTTGTAATTTCCTTTGACATTCTCTATTTTCAATTCCTTGATTGCAAATGTTCCAAAGAAAATTGGTGTTCTTCTTCCCTTCAAAAAGATTTTATCTATTTCAAAATCAAATCCATCTCCTCTGATTGAAACTCCTTTAAGAATCAATCCCTCTTTGATGTTTCCTTCTGCTGATTTAAAAAAGAAAGTTATTCCATTTTTTCTAAGAGTTTTTGAGATATAATTTACCCCCAACTTCTCAAGATAGCCCATAGAAGCAATGAACCTTAATATTCCGAAAAGAGCGATTATCACCAATATTGGAATAATAAGGTATTTTTTTTTCATTTATTCTAAGTAAATTTTGGGAACCCTTTTACTTATCCCGGTCAAAATTTCGTAGGGAATTGTTTTTGCCCATTTTGCCCAATCGTAGGGGGAAAGTTCAAATTCACCTTCCTTTCCCCACAAAATAACTTTATCTCCTTCTTTTGCTTCTATTCCTTTGAGCGAAACAGCGGACAAATCCATACTTATTCTTCCGATAAAAGGTGCTTTTTTTTCATTTATAAGGACAAAACCACCTTCGCTTCCTAAAATTCTTGGGAGCCCATCACCATATCCAATTGGTAAAATGGCAACCTTTTCATTTTTTTTGGTCCTGTATGTAGCGCCATATCCTATTTCAGAATTTTCTGGCATATTTTTGACCTGAACAATTGTTGTTTCAAATCTTACCGCCTTTTTTAGACCGTTAAATTCAAGATGATCATCGGGAAAAAAACCGTACATCGCAATTCCAGGCCTTATTAGATTGAATCTTGTTGAAGGATAAAATATTGCACCTGAGGAGTTTGCAAGATGAAGGAATTTTGGATTAATGCCCGCTTTTTCAATTAAATTTACCAATTCTAAAAATTTCTTATACTGCCTATCGGTTTGGTCTGAATTGAGATCATCGGCTGATGCCAGGTTGGAAAAAACTCCTTCAATAAAAATGAATTTTGAGCAAGATAACTCTTTCAAAGTTTTTATCAATTCCTCTTTTCTAAACCCCAATCTTCCCATACCGCTATCAAGTTTTAAATGGACATTGATTTGCCTTTTAATTTTTTGGCCTATTTCTATTATTTTTTTTAGAGAAGAAAACGAGTAGATTGTTGGAGTTATATCGTATTTCAGGGCAATCTCAAATTCGCCATCAGAGAGAGCACCCAGAATCAGGATTTGTTCTTTTATACCATTTTCTCTTAATTCAATGCCCTCTGACAGAGTTGCAACCCCAAAAATTGAGACGAGCTTCTCCTTTAACAAAACCTTAGAAATTTTAACTGCCCCAAGACCATAACAATCGGCCTTAACAACAGCAAGCAATGAACTTCCATTACATTCTTTTTTTATTGATTTGACATTCCTTACAACCGTTCTTAAATCGACGAAAAGTTTTGTCGGTCTTAAATTATTAAGGTCATTCCGTTGAAGGGGCAAAAGGGGTGAATTTTGTGAAAGATTCATTGAATACAAGGGGGAGTTCGCCCGTTGGTCCATTCCTTTGTTTTGCAATGATGAGGGTTGCCTTTGCTTTTTCATCTATCGTCCACTCCTTTTTCTTTCTATCTGACATATAAGGCCTATGGAGGAAAAGAACCAGATCTGCATCCTGCTCCAAAGAACCAGAATCTCTTAAATCAGAAAGCACTGGTTCGGTTGAATCACCTCTTTTCTCAGGGGCTCTTGAAAGTTGGGATAGCGCAACTACGGGAAGTTCAAGATCCTTTGCCAATATTTTGAGCGCCCTTGAAATTGCTGCAACTTCCTGATTTCTGTTTTCAAATCTTCTTTTATCATCTCCTTCAAGTCCTTTAGATGTCATTAACTGCAAATAGTCAATAATTACAAGGTCAATATTGGTTTGGGTTTTTAGTCTTCTTGTTTTTGCTCCTATCTCAAGGATTGTAACTGATGGATTATCATCAACATAAATAGGGAAACGAGAAAGATCATCCAATTTTCTCGTAATTTTGGCTGTGTTTTCTTTTGAAAGATAACCGCTTCTGATTCTTGAAAGTTCTACGAAAGTCTCCTGACTTAACATTCTGAAAAAGAGTTGCTCTTTGCTCATTTCAAGGGAGAAAAAGACGACGCCATATTTTCCCTTTTTTGCTGCATTTAGAGCAAGGCTTAAAGCAAAGGCGGTTTTTCCAACGGAAGGCCTTGCGGCAAGGAGTATAAGGTCCTTTTTCTGAAAGCCGCTTGTCAACTCATCCAGCTTTGGGAACCCGGTAGGGACTCCTGTTACATGCTCGCCTCTCCTCACAAGGGAGTTTATTGTCGTCATAACATCTGTTGAAAATGAGGAAAGACTCTGAGGTGGTGATTTCATCGTTTCCTGACCAACTTCAAGAATTGTTTTCTCAGCAGAGTTTAATATTGCAGATGGATCCCCGCTATTCTCCTCCTCTTTTGAATAGACCGAACTAATAATTTCGTAAGATTTTATTATCAATTTCCTTAAAATGGTTTTTTCTTTTAAAAGGTTTATATAGTGGTCAATATTTGACAAAATAGGCATTCCTTCAAGTAAATTTGAGAGATATTCTGTTCCACCAATTCCGCCAATTCCACCCTTTGAACTTTCAATTTTCTCTCTAAGAGTGATTATGTCAATTACAGTTCCGCTCAAATACAACTCTTTCATCGCATTGAATATTTTTTTGTTGGCGGGGGATATAAAATCCTCCATATCAAGTTTCTCTAAAACCGATGGAAGAAGTTCGTTGTTAAGGATTACAGATCCTAAAATGCTTTTTTCAGCATCAAGATTGTGAGGCAAACCTTCTTTTGAAACAAGTTTGTCAATAGATTCAAAATTAACATCAATCTTAGTTCTCTGCTTTACCATATCAACTCCTGGGGGAAATTTCCGCCCCCTAATAAGGTATCATTAAGTTACCCTATTGACAAGAGGCAAATTTAGGTAGAAAATAATCTCTTAAGGAAAGGAGGATTTTGGAAAATTAAAAAAATGCTCTTGACAAATGGACTTAAGTGTTATATGCTAAACCTCTGGATGAGATTTTTTTGGGATTTCAGAACTTTTTTGAGATAAGGGAGATAGCCGTGATACTTGGAAAGAAGAAAAATTTAGTCGGGCTTGACATTGGTTCTTCTTCAATCAAAATGGTTAGTCTGAGGGAAAGGGGAAAAGGGAAAGGTTTTGAACTTTTGAATTTTGGGATAAAACCTCTTCCTCGAGAAGCCATAGTCGGCGGAACAATAATGGATGCAAGTGCTGTAATTTTTGCAATTCAAGAATTGATACAAGAAAGTAATTTAAAGGAGCAGAATGTCGCTACCTCGGTAGATGGAGCCTCGGTTATTATTCAGAAAATCAATATGACAGCTATGTCAGATGCGGAACTAAACGAGGCTATAAGATGGGAAGCGGGACAATACATCCCATTTGATATTGAGGAAGTGAGGCTTGACCACGAGATCCTTGAGCAGGATCCAACAACGGGGAATTTAAAAGTCCTGCTTGTTGCTGCAAAAAGAGACCTTGTTAACGAATATACATCAATTCTTGCACAGGCAGGCTTAAACACTTTTGCGGTTGATATTGACTCGTTTTGCGTTCAAAATGCCTATGAGATTAACTATCCTACAAACGCATCGGAAATAACAGCCCTTGTAAATATTGGAGCCAGCACCACAAATGTTTGTATGGTAAAGGGAACGGTTCCTCTTTTCTGGAGAGATTTGCAGTGGGGGGGAGACAATTTTACTGAAGGAATACAGAGAGAACTAACCCTTAATTTTGAACAGGCTGAAGCGGCAAAAGAGGGGAAAGAAGATAGCGGAATAAAAATGGAGCAGGTTATTCCTATAATAAATCAGATGAATCAAGAATTTGGCATAGAACTTAAGAAAACGCTTGATTTCTTTAAACTTACGACAAATGAGGGCGCTGTTCAGAAGATTGTATTATCCGGAGGAGGCTCTAAAGTTCCAAACCTCGACAGATTCCTTGCACAACAGTTCGGGGTTTCAGTAGAAGTTATGAATCCATTCCAAAATATTGATGTGTCGGAAAGCAACTTTTCTGTTGATACAGTAAATGCACTTGCACCGATGTTTGCGGTTTCGGTGGGCCTTGCGCTTCGGAAAGTGGGGGAATAAATGATTAAAATAAACTTACTTGCGGGCGAAAAAGCAAAAAAGACAAAGGGCGCTGTTGTTTCAGGGGCACCTGTTGCCACCGGTGAAGGAGGACCTGTTCCAATGGCTGGGCTTCTTTCTATCATTATTGTCTTCGCAGTCGTTTCTTTAGGGCTCTTTGGGTGGTACTACTTTGAGAATAGTCAACTTGAAAGAAAAATTAAACAACAGCAAGCTGAATTAAAGAAGTATGAAGAAGCCAAAAAGAGAGTGGAAGAGTTGAACAAGAAAAAGACGGAATTTCAGGCAAAACTCGACAAGATTCAAGAGTTAAAGAAAAATCAACCCGTTCCCGTACTGCTAATGAATAAACTTATGGATGTTCTTCCAGAAGGGGTTTGGTACACAAGTATAGGTTCAGTAAAGGATGGTTTGAAAATTGAAGGCAAAGCTAGAGGGTTGAAAACAATTTCAACATTCTATGATAATGCGGTTGCCATCCCTGATTTTGTTGGTGCAGAGAAGGGTATGGGAGGAATTAAGCAGGAGTCGCAAGAAAATGACATTTACAATTTTTCTATGACCTTTAACTTCACACCGGGGGGAGCGCAGAAACAGACAACGGAGGCGCAAGGTGCTACTCCCACAAAAGGTGGAAAAAGTGCTCCTGCTAAAGCACCATCTAAAGGGAACATAAACGATGTATCTTTATTAAATGTGCCAAGGATAGATGGGATTTTGGCAGGATAAGAAGGAGGGAGAGAAATGGATCAACTATCTAAACTCCCCAAATGGGCACAATATTTAATAGCATTAGGAGTTGGTGTCTTAATTTTAGCCCTTGTCTATTTTTTAGTTGTAAAGGGACAGATTAAGACCAATGAACAACTCAAGAAAAAATCGCAAGACCTACAAAGTCAAATTGCTCAGGGGAAAAAGGCTGAAGCAGAAGCAGAAAGTTTAAAATTACAAATTGAACAGATTAAAAAAGAACTTGAAATAATTAAAACAATTATCCCCGAGGATCCTGAAACAGGAAAACTTTTGAGAGTTTTTCAGAACCTCGGGAGGGATTTAAATCTTAATTTTACCTCCATATCTCCTAAACCTGTAACAACAGGTGATCTCTACAACCAGCAAATATATGACATTGAGGTTAAAGGAGGATTTCATCAACTTGCAATGTTTTTTGATAAACTTGCCCATTTGAGAAGGGTTGTGAATATTCAAGGATTATCGATCAAGGGTTCTTCAGGTAAGGGAACAAATACGATTGTTGCAAAGTTTCAGGCAATAATCTATATGCAAAATCCACAAGCCTTCCAGGAAACGGAGGCGAAAAAATGAAGTTGAAGTTCTTAATTTTGACAATGTTGCTATTATCTATCCTATGTTTCAATTTTGCTCAAGAGCCTCAAAATAATCCTCTTATGAATGAAACAAAGACTTCTGTAGAGCCTGCAGGCGAGGAGAATATGGTAGTGGAAGGGGAAACTTTGTATAAACATATTGGTGAAAGAGATCCATTTTCTCCCTTAATAAAATCAGGTAAAGGCGGAGGTTCTGCTGGAGTGATAGTTAAAAGAGGCACTGCGGGACTTTCTCAATACACTCTTGATCAGTGCATACTTGAAGCGATTGTGAAAGTTGGCGGTGAAGAAGTAGCGTGGTTCCAGGGTCCCAATATGAAACCTTATAAAGCCAAAATCGGTGAAGTTTTTGCCGATGGAGTGGTCCTTGATATATCGTATGAAAGAGGTGAAGTGATAATTCAACAGGAACTTGATGACCCAACTCAAATTAAACCATTTCGTAATGTTGTTTTAAAAATTAAAAATGTTAGTAAAATTCAGGAAGGGGAGGCACAATGAGAAAACAAATCTTTTTTGTGGTTTTCTTATGCCTTGGAATTTGGGGAATCGTATTTGCTGCAGGTGAAGTTACAAACTCTCCAAATGTGCTTAAGGGAATGAGCAAAACTGTGGAGAATGGACATCTGGTTATTCAACTTGAAGGAAGCGAGCCTTTTGTCAATTACACTTTCTATGACTATCCACCTGATAAATTCGTGATTGACATTCCGAATCTTGATGCTTCGTCGGTTCCACAAAAGATGGATGTTAATTCAAAAGAGGTTTCTTTGGTCAAACTTGAATCTATAAGTAACTCGAAAGAGAGCTCTCTGATTCAAGTTGAAGTGTTCAAGGATTCTCTTTCAAAATGCCTTGTTTCTGCTGAAGGAAATAATCTTTTGATTAAGGTCATTTCAGAAGGGGCATCTCTGGAAGAGAAAAAGCCTCAGGACATCATTGAACCAACTAAAGTCACAGAAACATCCTCAAACTATGAACCTGAAGTCCAAAAACAAAAGGCAAGAATTCTAAAATCAATCGAAGTGGCTGAAGATGGCAAAAGTGTAACAATCAAGGCTGATGGGAGTGTTGACTACAAATATTTTGCTCTTAAGAATCCTGAGAGGATGGTAGTTGATTTTCAAGGCATTTCTAAAAATCTTGCACCATCAAAAATGGAAGGTAAAGGTATCATCAGTCAAATTAGGACAAACCTTTTCAAGTCGGACCCGGAAATAATGAGGGTTGTTCTGGATTTAGAGCAAGAGGCGAACTTCAAAGTTTTTAAAACTGATGATGGCGCGGTTGTTACTGCCGATGAAAACTTCGATCCTTCTAATATTCAGGCAAGAAGCAGTGAAGTTAAAACTGAATCTTTACCTCAAATCGCTGAAGTCAAATCATCTATTGAATTGCCTTTAAGTAATAATCAAATAGAAGTGGCGGAGAAAAAAACTGATGAAACTCCATCTTCTGCCGAAATTAATGATTCGAAAAATCTTGAAGATGTTAGCGTTGAACTTAAACCTTTGCACTCAAGTCCTTCAAGTGAATTTAAAAACTACGATGACCTCTTTGTAGCACAAGATTCATCAGTCAAATCAGAAGCAAAAAGTGCACCCTCTCCGGTTGTTCCTTTGTCTTTCAAAGAGAAGACAATATCAGGAGGAGAAGTTCAATACACCGGGCAACCGATTTCGCTTTCGTTAAAAGATGCTGATATAAAGGATGTTTTAAGATTATTTCACGATGTTTCAAAATTAAATATAGTTGTTCATCCAAGCGTTACGGGAAAAGTTACCATTGACCTTGAAAATGTTCCCTGGGATCAAGCTATGGATATAGTGCTCAAAAATAATGGGCTTGATTATATTTACGAAAACAATGTTATATGGGTTGCTGCATCTTCTGAAATTTCAAGGAAATTCTCTGATAAACAAAGGCTTGAAGAGGATAAACTTAATGCTGAACCTCCCGTTACCTTTACAAAACGCCTTTCTTATGCAAAGGCGCAAACTATGAAAACAATTCTCGACAAGTTTTTATCTAATAAAGGTGATATCTACACTGATGATAGAACGAACAGCGTAATAATCAAAGAAGTTCCTTCACGAAAAGATGGAA
The DNA here is from genome assembly GCA_002402325.1 of Candidatus Aminicenantes bacterium UBA4820. Taxonomy (GTDB): domain Bacteria; phylum Acidobacteriota; class UBA4820; order UBA4820; family UBA4820; genus UBA4820. The sequence continues at coordinate 20,831 of DHFQ01000162.1, read as the reverse complement.
TAATCAAACTTCTTGAGACTCTTGATTTTGCGACACAACAGGTTCTCATTGAAGCAAGAATTGTTGAGTCTACTGTATCGTGGAGGTCTCAGTTTGGTATTTCCTGGGGTGGAGGAACAGCCACAAGTTCCAATAATTTCCCCAATAACCAGACTGGATTCCCCAATTGGATGACAGGGGATTTTGCAATCAATGTTCCACCACCAGCGTCAAATGGGTATATTGACCTCGTCTTTGGTAATCTCGCGGGTACATTCAATCTTGATGTTAGGTTGAGTGCATTAGAAAATACAGGAAGAGGTAGAGTAATATCTGCTCCAAAGGTTATGACGCAGGATAATGAAAAGGCATCCATTGAATCAGGAAGGCAAATACCTGTTCCAATAGCGACTGCTGATAAGGTGTCAGTTATGTATGTTAATGCGACTTTAAAACTTGATGTGACACCACACATAACCGCTGATGGAAACATAACGATGGATGTTGACATAACAAACGATGCTGTGGATTTTCAAAACCAACAGGCGGGAACACCACCTCCAATATTCAAAAAACAGGCAAAGACGGTTCTAAAAGTAAGAGATGGGCAAACGGTTGTCATAGGAGGTATCTTTGTTACAAGTGAAGGTATTTCTCAACAGGGACTTCCATTTTTCTCAAAGATTCCCGTTTTGGGATGGCTCTTTAAAAATAGAACTAAGAACAGAGATAACTCTGAACTTCTAATCTTTTTAACACCAAAGATCATAAGGTAATTTTTATGAATAAATTTCAAAGAAGAACAAAGGTCGGGGCATTTGCCCTGACCTTTGTTTTAATCGTTTTTTTGTTTGGGTGTGGTAACGATAAATATTCAACCCCAATCTCAGATATTGTTTATGAAGGTCCAAGGCCTAAAATTTTAAAGGTTGATGTTAGCCCAACCAATGTTGTAATAGAAAATTTTAAATTCAAACTATCTATGTCTGATCCAAATCAATCTCTTCTTCCCAAAGACCATTGGACAATAGAGGGATGCAGAGGATACTTCACCGTTGATTCTACTGCAAGGTTTCCTGAACCTTTACCTAAAATAGATCAAAGGACACCGTTTCCTGTTGCAACTACATACACTACCGCTTACCCGGTAACTTTGATGACAAAGGAGTGGCTTGAAAGGAATGCACTTTATTTAAAAGGTACTCAAACCATCGTTCCAGTTACATTACATCTTGAGTTTTTTATGCATCGCAATAGCGACAGATTGAGAGTTGTAATACCAGTGGAGTTCTCTTTCACAATCGGCGACTACTGAAATGGATAAACTTTCAGAACTTGAAGAAAAAATAAAAAAGAATCCCAATTCAAAGGATTTTTATACTCTCGCTTCAGAATACAAAAAACTCGGCAGGCTTGAAGAATCTAAAAAACTCTGTCTTACCGGACTTAGTAATTTTCCTGGAAATTTTCAGGCAAGGCTTCTTTTAACTCAGATTTATGTTGCAGAGGGAAAGTTTAAAGAAGCAAAAGAACAGGTTGGGAGAGTGTTAGTGGTTGTCCCTGACAACATAACCGCCAATCATCTTGCTGCAGAAATTTCCGAAGCGCTGGGACAAAAAGAAGATGCTCTTAGATTTTATAAAGTCGTTGAGCTTTTTGAACCTGGAAGGGCTGGAGTCAAAGAAAAAATAGAAGAATTAGAAAGAAAAGATTCTAACAATGATGGAAAGATTGAAATACCCCCTGAAAAAGAGGGAGTGATAACAGAAGAAAAAGAGAATTCTTCCTTAGAGGAACTATCAGAAGAGCCAAAAGAGTTTAATAAATCAGATAGTCTTAAAGAAGAGGAAAATGTAATAGAGGATACTTTAGAAGAGGAAAGTGAAGCAGTTTTTGAGGAGCCTCAAGTACCAAAAGAAGAAGAAAATATTATTGAAGAGATTGAAGAAGAGAAAATAGAGGATGTCCCCCTTCAAAACGAAATATTTGAAGAAGAAGAGTCTGAAATAAAGGAAGAAATTGGCGAAGATACTTTGACTGAACTTCTTAACATTGAAGAAGAAGGGATAGAAGAAACCTTCCGTGAAGAGAACAATGATCTTAAAAGTGAAGAAAAGACATTAGCCGAAGATGCGATTGAAGAGCAGAATTTTGAGGAAAATGGCAAGATTGAAGAAAATAATCTCTCCTCATTGAGTAGTGCCACACTCGCAGACCTTTATGAACAACAGGGTTATCCTGAAAAAGCGGTCGAAATTTTAGAGCATCTTCTTTTAAAAGAGCCGGAAAGAGATGATTTAAAGTCAAAAATTGAACTACTCAAAAGAAGGATGCTTGGAATGAGCGTTGAAAGTGATGTCGGAGGGGTTGACATCAAAAGCGCCTTAAGGCTTAAAAGAATTGAAACGCTTAAAATATGGCTAAAAAAGATAAGAGAGGCTTAAATGTTTGAAGAAATATTTGCACAGATAGAAAACAGATTGAAGGGATTTAAAGCGATTTCAGTTGTTAGTTCTGATGGCATAGAGATTGCCTCTAAAATCAAAGAAGAGCTGCCTCACGAGATACTAAGTGCGGAGTTGAACAACATTTTGCATAACCTTGAAAGGCTTAAATCAGATATCTCAATTGGATCTTATGAAGAGGTGATAATAAAGACTGATCAAGAAAATGTTATATTAATAAAAATGTCAGATGATGCGTTTGTTCTTCTTGTTACAGACAAAACAGATCCGACAGGACGATCAGTCTATGAAGTCCAGAGGCTTGCCTTTAACTTTTTAGAAATGCTTTAATTTGCGGAGGAAATAATGGGAGTCATTGTTAGCAACCAGATAAGAAAAGGAATTAAATTATTGATAGATGCTGAGGCGTACGAAGTTGTGGATGTTGAGCACATCAAACCAGGAAAAGGCTCTGCCTTTGCCCGTGCAAAAGTGAGAAACTTAAGAACAGGACAGGTTCTTGAGAAGACATATAAGGCTGGTGATAAAGTCGAAACAGCGGATACTCAGGAGAAAAAGATGCAATTTCTTTATAAAGACGGTGAAGGTTTTCATTTTATGGATCAAACAAACTATGAACAGGTTGTCATTCAAGAAGAAACTGTTGGGGAAGCATCTTTCTACCTTGCAGAGAATACCGAAGTGTCAATCCTATTTCACGGAGAAGAGGCGATTGGTATTGACCTTCCCAATTTTGTTACACTTCAAATAGTTGATACGGACCCTGGTTTCAAAGGAGACACGGTTAGTGGAGGTAAGCCAGCAAAATGCAATACGGGTGCGACTGTTGTCGTGCCATTTCATTTGAATGTCGGAGATAAAATTGTTGTTGACACAAGAACAGGCGAGTATAGAGAAAAGATTTAGCAAAAAAATCGCATAAGGCAAATGTTTAACCGTAGTTTAAATTTTTATTAGTTGGAATGGTGGTCAGCCTTACTTAAATCTATTGAATTTAAAGGCACAGCTTTGCCAAAGTAATGTCCCTGGAAATGGTCGCAGCCAATTTCAGTCAAAATGGCAAACTGTTCCTCAGTCTCGACTCCTTCCGCAATAACATCTAATCCAAGACCATGAGCCATTGTAATTATTGCCTTTACTATTGCTTTATCTTTTTCATCTTTTTCAATATCCTTGATAAACGACATATCAATTTTTAGGCAATTTATGGGGAACCTTTTGAGATATGTCATTGATGAATAACCTGCACCGAAATCATCAATTGCAAGACGAATTCCCTTCCTGCTTAATGCATGCATCATCGCTGTTGTACTATCTAAATCCATTACGGCTGTTCTTTCGGTTATTTCAAGTTCAAGACTTGATGGATCCAACCCCACCCTATTTATGACCCTTTCGAGCACATCAAGAAGGTCTCTCCTGTGGAATTGTCTTGCAGATAAGTTCACAGCAACCCGTAATTTTTTAAATCCTTCACGATGAAGATTTTCAATGTAGGTACACGCCACATTTAAAACCCACTCTCCTAAAGAGACAATGAGTCCACTTTCTTCAGCAATTGGGATAAACTTGTCGGGAGGGATATTTCCGAACTTGGGGTCATACCATCTTAAGAGAGCCTCAAAAGCCACAAGATTGTCTCTTCCTTCATATATTGGTTGGAAGTGGAGGGAAAGCTCATTTCTTTCTATTGCCCCGAAAAGCCTATTTCTCAATTCAATCCTCTCTTTTGCCTCTTCACTCATCTCTAATCTATAAAATTGATAAGTTCCACCACCCTGACTCTTTGCTCCAAACATCGCCATATCAGAATTTTTAAGTAGGGTTTCAAGATCAGTTCCATCGGTGGGATAAAGACAAATTCCAATAGAAAGAGAAAGATGAAATTCTTTTCCCGAAAAAATGAAAGGCTCATCAAAAGCCTCAATGATTCTTTGTGCAACCTTCTCTGCTTCTCTTGGGGATGAATCTTTAATTAGAACCGTGAACTCATCGCTTCCTATTCGAGAAACTTTTGATCTTTCATCCATAATAGAAGCCAATCTTGATGCAGCCGCTCTTAAAATTTTATCTCCCATTATGTGTCCTTCGGTGTCGTTTAACTCTTTGAATCTGTCAATATCAATAAAGAGAAGAGAAAGGATCTTATTTTTTTCATCAGACGCTTCCATAGCGGTTAAAAGGTTTTCATGAAAAGCCCATCTATTCTCAAGTCCTGTAAGATAATCGTGATGGGCAAGGTATTCAAGATTTTCTTGAGACTGAACAATCTGGGTAATGTCAAATCCCGTTGCGATAGTAACAGTTTCTCCCTCTAATTGAGCTGTGCCTCCCTTTAAAGAAATACATTTTTCTTCACCGCTTCTTGTTACAATTCTTATTTTATCAAAATGAAATTTGTTTTCTTTTTTTATCTCTTTTATGAACTCATTGTGGCACTGAACAAAATCATCTGGATGTATGAGGTCCCACAACTGCATAGACAGCAACTCCTTGTTCGTGTAGCCAGTTAAAGCTTCCGCTGCATTATTTGCATAGACAATCCATTGGCCTTTAAACATGAAAATTGCCGCGGTTGTTGTTTCTGCAAGAATTCTAAATCTCTCTTCTGATTCTTTTAAATGTTCTTCAGCATTTTTCCTTTCGGTAATGTCAAAGGCGGTAACAAGAGTTGCTTGTTTTCCTTGATAATTCATAAGAGAAACGGTCAACTGAACCCATAATTCTTTTCCGCTTTTTGTTACAACAACCACTTCATAAACATTTGGAATATTTTCATTACCTTTTAATCTTGCTTCTGCTCTCTTTTTTATAGGTTCCCTATAATCTTCTCTAAGCAATTCCCAGAATTTCATTTGATAGATTTCTTCTTCACTATATCCAACAAGTTTTAACCCCGATTTGTTTAAATATTTTATTTTTTCATCCTGAAAGATGAGAATCCCGGCACTTGTCGATTCTGCAAGTATTCTTAATCTTTCTTCGCTAAGTTTTAATTCTTCAAGGGTTCTTCTTCTTTCAATTGCTATTGCAATCTGTCCTGAAACAAAATTGAGTAAATCAACATCCTTTTTCTCATATCTTTTAGTTTTTGAGTAACTCTGGACTGCGATAACACCAATTGGGGTGCTGTTGGACATAAGTGGAACGCCAAGCCAGTCTATGCTTGGTGCACCTTCAGTTACAACTTCACCTCTTGAAACAAGTTCCTCAAAAGTCTGTGGGTCCACAAGGAGCGGTTTCCCTGTCCTTATAACATAAGAAGTTAAGTTTTTGCCGAGGGGTTCTGGAGGTGGCGGTGAATCTATTTCATCAACAAAATAGGGAAATTCAAGCAAATTTTCTTCTTTATTATACAGGGCGATGTAAAAGTTTTTTGCGTCAATGAGTTCTGAGATAATTTTGTGGATTGAAGAAGAGAGTTGGAATAAGCTTTCAGCAACAATTGACTCTGAGGCTATTTTGTAGATAGCCATTTGTATCTTATCCGACTCCTTTGCTATTGCCATTTCCTTTTCTTTAACAAAAATTAAATTCTTTGAATCTAAAAGAGAGATTCTTTTTAAAACTATATTTTTTGGAGATTTTACCTCTTCAACAGATGAGAATAGTTCTATTTTCAAGGTTATGTCTTTTCCCTCTTTAAGAACACTTTGAAAAGATTGGTAGAACTTATCTTTGTCATCTTCATTTGATATAATATTTTTATAGGGAAAAGATTGGTCTTCTTTCAATTTTACTGAGTGCGAAGAAATCCAATTTTCCCCCGCAAAGATAATATTCCCCTCCTCATTTAAAATTACAAAAGGAGAATCAATAAATTTTTTGAGATCACAAAGTAAGGTGTTAATCTTCTCTTCCAAAGTCCTAAGCCCTTTCAGAAAACTTCACAAATCAATCAACCATATCAGCATATCACAAAATAAGACAATATTCAAATTTAATTATCATTCAAAAACTTTTCTTTTAAATCCTCAATAATAAAATTTACTTCATCCATTGTGGAGAGATTTTGTTTCTTATGAGTATCCGCTGTTTTTTCGTTTCTCTCTTTGAATGCTTTTATCCCTATCTCCTTTTTTAGTTTCTCCTTTTGGTTTTTAGTTAAAATGGGATGCGAAATCTCTTTCCTTATTTTTCTTATTAACCCTTTTGACGTTGTTTGCGGAGTCTCTGGTTTTGAAAGAGATTGAATTGATTCCAAGACCTCACAGAATTTCTGATTTGAGGCAGTTTCTAAAAAGGTTTTACATTTAATTAAACATCTTTCAACTTTTCCAATTAAACTCTTATTCAGAAGTTTTTTTCCTCTTGCCCTTGCTAAAACGAAAGCAAGTTCGGGGGAATCGGGCAAATTTGAAAAATCTCCTTTAAGAAAAGAGTTAAGTTGTTGAGAAAGGAAAAGGACATATTCAACTTCAAAAGGTTTGGCGGCATTACTTTTTAAAAGAGTATTAAGTTCATCAATCAAAGAGTGGATTTCAATCTCAAACCTTTTTTCAATCACCGTTTGATAAATTTTATTTTTTTTAAACTTTTCTCTCGCCTCTTCTCTAACCCCCTCAAAAAGTTTCCAGAGATGAATCCTGTCTGCATTATGAAGAGGAGTGATCTTTTTAAATAGTAAATGGATTTCCTTACTTTGTTGCCAGAAATACTCTGGTTGAAGATTTTTCTTTGTAAACAATTGTGAAAGTGAAGAAATTCTTTTTTTTAGTAAATTTGCGTTTTCTTCTGCGAGTTGGTTGAACTCTTCTCTCGATAACTTAATTTCCTTTGTCATAAATCGTCCCTCTAAACATTCTAAAAACTATATTAGTATATCACAAAAAAGGACAAATTAGTCAAATATTTATGATAAAATACTTTTTTTGGAGGAATTTATGGAAGCAGAAGAAAAAAAGAGGAGTTCTAACTTCATAAGGGATATAATTAAGAAGGACCTTGAGGATGGTAAGATTGAAAAAGTTGTAACAAGATTTCCACCCGAACCAAATGGCTATCTTCACATTGGTCACGCAAAGTCTATTAATATCAATTTTGGCCTTGCGTCTGAGTTTGAAGGGAAATGTCATTTGAGATTCGACGATACAAATCCCTCTAAAGAAGAGCAGGAATATGTTGATTCAATAATGGAAGATATAAAATGGCTCGGCTTCAGTTGGGGAGAAAACCTTTTTTTTGCAAGTAACTATTTTGAACAACTCTATGAATGGGCTATTTATTTGATAAAACAAGGAAAAGCTTATGTCTGCGATTTAACAGCAGATGAGGTAAGAGAATACAGGGGAACTTTGACAAAGCCCGGTAAAGAAAGCCCTTACAGAAAAAGGAGCGTTGAAGAAAATTTAGAACTGTTTGAAAAGATGAAAAATGGAGAATTTCCTGATGGAGCGAGAACTTTAAGGGCTAAAATTGATATGTCCCATCCAAACCTCAATATGAGAGACCCAATAATGTATAGAATATTAAGGGCAACTCATCACAGGACTGGCGACAAATGGTGTATCTATCCAACTTATGATTATGCGCATGGCCAATCGGATGCAATTGAAGGAATTACCCATTCAATATGCACTCTTGAATTTGAAGATCACAGACCTTTGTACGACTGGTTCATAGACAACCTTCCTCTCATACACAAACCTCATCAATACGAGTTTGCAAGGTTGAACCTTAATTACACAGTTTTATCTAAAAGAAAACTTCTCACTCTTGTAACAAAGGGAATTGTATCCGGTTGGGATGACCCAAGAATGCCAACCCTTGCAGGTTACAGGAGGAGAGGTTATACTCCTCAAGCTATAAGAAAATTTTGTGAACAGGTTGGAGTTGCCAAAGCAAACTCAGTTGTGGACATTGCATTTCTTGAAGATTGTTTAAGGGATGACCTGAATAAAAGGGCGCAAAGAAGGATGGCTGTTTTAAAGCCTGTTAAAGTTGTAATTGAGAACTATCCTGATGAAAAAAGTGAGGAACTTGAAGTTTCAAACAATCCTGAAGATGAATCCTACGGGAAAAGAATGGTAAAATTCTCAAAAAATATTTACATTGATAGAGATGATTTTGCCATCGATCCTCCACCTAAATTTTTTAGATTGGCTTCAGGAAGAGAAGTTAGATTGAGAAACGCCTACTATTTTACCTGCACAGATTATAAGGTTGATGATAAAGGAGAGGTTATAGAAATTATTGGAAAAATTGACCCCGAGACGAGGGGAGGCTGGTCCAAAGATGGAAGGTCTCCTAAAGTTACCATTCAATGGGTTAATTGTGAAGATGCATTAGATGCTGAGATAAGGTTATACGATCGTTTATTTCTCAAGGAGAATCCTGAACAGGTTGAAGAGGGAAAAGATTTCCTTGATTATCTAAATCCTGAATCGTTAGTCGTTCTAAAAAATTGTAAAATTGAACCCTCTTTAATACATTCAAAACCGGGAGAGTTGTATCAATTTGAAAGGGTTGGATATTTTATACTTGATAAGGATTCTAATAAAGAAAATCTCATCTTCAATCGATCAGTAACTTTAAAAGATAACTGGGCAAAGATAAAGAAAAAGGTATGAATCTACTCTTCTTTTTCTGGAAGAGGTTTGATCTCCTCAATAGGTTCAGCCGAAGGGGGAATCTCTTCTTCTTTAATATTTTCTAAGTTCCATCTGTAAAGGTTCCAATCGGCGCCAAACTGCGAGAGGAACGACAAAGTATAGCATTCAAAGAAAAGAAAAATTGGAAGGAAGACAACTGAACTTATGTAAGGAAGTGCTGCAATACAACAAGTGCAGCAAGAGACAATTAAAATTATAAATCCACAGCATATTGCAAGCCCCCATTTTATGAGATAAAAGAGAATAAAAGATACAAAGTTCCCTTTTAAAAGTTCGGTTAAAAAAATCTTAAAGCTTGAAAGTGCTGAAACCTCTCTCTTGAACATAATCGGTGCTACAAAATCAAGAAGCACTGCGTTAATGATTGCAATGATCAAAGAGAAGAGGATTACCATTAAAATTGTCAAGGCGAAAACTATGTAGAATGAAACTGAAAACGAATTATTTTTAATGGTCTTAAAAAGGAAAATGAAAAAAGGAGTCAAGAGTAATAAAACAATCAAAAAAGTCAAAATGTAAAAAATAATTCTGAAAAAAAACAACCTGTCTCCAAGATGTCCAAAATTTTTCCATGGATTTTTAATCTCACTTTTGTTTTCAATTAAATTATGAAGCACGAGAAACTTTCCTCTACTTGAGAGCCAGACAACAAGAAGCATCAATGCAAAAAGTATTAAGAATCCACCTATCAAAATCAAGATAAAAGGTAAGGTATTGTTACCCAAAAAATCTCTTAATGAACCAAAGTCTTTTTGAATTTGAGGATTGTTACTCATAGGTGAGCGGAAACCGTAGTTAAAACCACCCATATTCTGCCCCAGTGAATAAAGGAATACCGCAAAACCGATTATAAGCCATTTTGCAATCTCAAATGGTTCAAAGAGAATCCTCTTCATCCTTTTGAACCCATCTTTCAGTGCGAAATCGAGAGAAATCTTTGTTTTATCCATTTTTTACGATGATTGCCTCCAGAAGGCAGGCGAGATCCTGACACCTGTCGAGAGTAGATTCAAGCCTTCCATAAATTTCTTTTAACTTAATTAGTTCAAACAGGTCTTTTTCTTCCTCAAAAAGTTGGGCGATAAGTTTGTGTGAGAGTGTATCTCCTTCGCTTTCTAAATCTTTAATATCTCTTACAATGTCCAATATCTTTTGATGTTTCGGGAAATATGAAATAGCCTGATGCAACTCCTCAACCGCTTGATAAATTAAGTTGGCAAATCGTTTCATCCCCGCATTCACCTTTTTTATCTTAAATAGGAGAAGCCTTACTGCGCACGCTTCAATGTAATCAAGGATGTCATCAAGAATTGAATTGAGTTTATAAATATCCTCCCTATCAATTGGAGTTATAAAAGACCTGTTGAGTGCATCAACTATTCCGTGAGTGTTTGAATCCCCCTCTTTTTCTATCTGGGAGAGTTTTTTTACCTTTTCCTCAAGATCTGTGAAGTCATCCATAATCTCTTTAAAAACTTTTGCACCTTCAAGGACAACAGATGAAGATTGCATAAACATCTCAAAAAATTTTTCCTCTTTTGGAATAGCAAAAAATCGCATTAAAATGTCCTCCAAAAACTAATCTATCAAAAATTGCAGTAAATGTCTAATTTTTTTCGATTTCAGGATAAATCCTTCTATATTCATATATGTTGTTAATAATTCTTTTAACATAGGATCTTGTTTCTTTAAAGGGAATTGATTCAATGAACAACTCTTCATCTTGAGGGTTATTTTGTCTTTGTAACCATTTGCTTACATTTCCCGGTCCTGCGTTGTATGATGCAAGTGAAAGATAAAGTTTTTGATCAAACCTTTTATTCATTGAAAGAAAATATTTTGCCCCGAGGTCAAGATTAAATTCAGGATCAAACAAAGCGTCTTTTGAGTAAAAAGGAATTGAATTTTGCTTTGCGACCATCCTTGCAGTTGAAGGAAGAAGTTGAACAATCCCGAGGGCATTTGCCCTTGAAATTGCATTTTTATCAAAAAGGCTTTCCTGTCGAGCAATTGAATAAAGCACAACGGGCAAAATGTCGTTGTTTTTGGCAACCTTTTTAAAACTCTCCTTAAACGGAAGTGGGTAAATCATCATCCACACTTGTTTTGGAATTTTATCACCATCTTCTGAAAAGGCAGTTTTATAAATTTTTCTAACAGCCCTGACAGATTCTGGATAACATTGAGCCCTTGATGCGGTTAGCGAAAGAAGCCATAATAGTTCGTTGCTTTCATTATTTTTTATTGTCTTTTTAAGTTCAAAAATTGATTCATCAAAAAGTCCACTTTCAAGAAGTAGAGAGGATTTAAGGACTCTGCCTTTGTAAAGTTCTGGAGAAAGGTAGGGAGGGAGAAGTTCAGAATTGGCGTTGCATTCGGGAAATGCTCCGTTTCTTAGCCTGTATCCATAGTAGCCATATTTTGATGAAGAAAGTAACTCCTTGATTCCCTTTTCTTCCTCTTTTTTATCAAGAGCCTTGAGCCTTATTAAAGAAAATAGAGCGGACTGATGGTAATCGTTATCAATGGGAAGGAGTTCTCTTAACTTCTTTAGCAGTGAAAGACAATCTCTTTTTTTGCCTTCAAGCAAGGATGAATAGGCACTCTTATAAATGTATTCAGAAGCATCATCATCCAGAAAGGGCAGAAGTTCGAAAGCAACCCTCAAGCAATCTTTCTGAAGATTTGATTTATTGTAGAAGGCAAAAAGGGATTTCAACCCTTTTTGCTTTTCTATGCAATCTTGAAGCAAGACTAACTTCTTTTCAATTTCTAATGTTTCTTTAGAAAACGACTTTACACTTTTTGAGGCTCTTAACAAGGCTATTTTATAAAGAGAAGAGGAAGGGTTTATTGAGAGATAACCTTTCTGGGCATCAAAAAGAGATTTTTTTGAGACAAGGAGGGATGAAGTAAAGAAGACCTTTTCATCATCTTTCAGAAATGGTTTTAAACTGTTAAATTCTTTTTCAAGGCTAAAATAGCCCATCGTTTCTTCAAGTTTATAGAGTCTTTTAATTTTTTCTTCAACCTTTAACCCATTTACTTTTTTTAACAATGATGGATAATCTTTACAAAGAGATAAGAAATCCTTGTTTAAAGGGAAATAGATGTAAAGAGTCTTAAAATCTTCAAAGGCAGAAGCCTCATCTTGCAATTCCATTAAACAGCGAACAATCCTTGATAAAATCTCAGGGTCGTCTAAATTTTGAGCCTGCAGTTCTTTTAAATAAAAAATGGCATTCCTGTAATCTTTAATTTTAATATAGTAATTTGAAAGTTCATTTAAACTTTCTTCTTTAAATGAAGGCTCATTTATTACTGAAGCGAGTTTGATGTAGAGGTCTTCAGGAAAGTAGTTTTGATTTTTTGAGGTTTTAGCCTTTATAAGAAAGTGGATTCCATATTCAAATAGGGGTGATCTTGATATTTCTTCATCTTCAAGAATCTCTTCAGCTTGAGAGTAGTTCTTGTTCTCTATCAAACTTTTTGAAAGAAGAAGTTTGGAAGAATAGTTACCTTTACCTTCTATGATAATCTTGCGCAGGATTTCAATCCTTTGAACAAGAGGCATTTTTGCAATAGTTACAAGATCGACCTCTTGCTCAATAGGCTGAATTGAAAGAGAAAAAAAAATAAAAAAAAGAAGACTAATTGCCGAGAAGCGTTTCGTCCCCTTCACAAATATATTGAATGAGTGCCTTTCTAAAATAGTCTCTTTTCTTAATAGATGGTTTCTGGTATCTCTGCTCATAGGCTTCTCTACTCTTTTCTATATCGTCTCTCAAAAGTGCCATCAAGTTTTTGTTTTTTCTTCCCTTTTCTACCTCTTCGGGGTGATAAAGGAGGATTTCTTGAACCAGAAGTTTAGCAAACCTCTTTGCCCCTTCATGCTCCTTTTTTTCTTCTGGAGGAACAGGTTCTTCTTCAACAACTTCCTTAACCGGTGGCATTTCAACAGCCGGGACTTCTTCAAATTCTCTTTCTGCTTCCTGTGGTGGTTCCTCAACCTCTTCTACTGCTGTGTAAGGTGGAGGCGATGCAAATCCTTCTCTTTCTATTTCTTCAAGTTCCGGAGGTTTTGATGGTGCAGTCCTTTCAATTGGAGATTCCTCAAATTCTTCTTCCTGTCTAATATTCATATCCTGTGATTCTACAAAAAGTTCCTCCTGACTTTTTGCTTGCTCTTCTGCTTCGCCTTCAATGACTATATCTATTTCTTCAAGAGTGGGCGGGAGTGGATCTCTCTTCTGCCTCAGCGGTAGCAAATCTAACATTAAAGAGGCACTCTTAATTAAAATGTCAATTGAATAGTGGTCAAGTTTGCCTTTTTGACCGCTATCAGCATAAATAAATGCAACCGCTTTCCCTTTTAGAAGAAGTGGAGCAATGAGGCATCTTTTTACCTCTTCCTTCACAGGGATAAAATCTGGAAGACTTTTATCAAGAAGTAGTCTTGACCTGTTTGCCATCAAACTTCTAAGCAGAGGGTCTTTGTTAAGATCAAAGTTTTTACCTGCGACAGAACCATCAAAACCAAAGTGATTCCACACTTTTGCACTTGAATCTTTTATTATGCACAAAAATCCTCTTTCCGAATAATCTTTCATAAATTCCATCAATTCCTTCAAAAGTTCGCTCTGGTTTGAGGCATACTCAAGTTTTTCTATAAAATAGAGAAGGCGATTGTTAATTTGAGGTTTTAAAATGACCTTTTCGGTAGGTTCTTCCTTTTGAATTACTGGTTCGGGTTCAGGAATTGATGAGGCAATCTGTTCTGAAATTGATTCTAAATCTGGAAGTTCTGGAATCATATCTGGAATTTTGGATAATTCGATTTTCAATTGCGTTAACGACTTTGCAAAGTCATCAAATAACTCTCTCAATTTTTCATCAATAATCGTCTTATATTCCATAGTTTCACCCGTTCCTTCCTTAAAACAAATTTCCAAACTTTAGGATATATTTTTTATAAAGAGTTGTCAAGCAGAGGAGGGCAACTTGAATTATTTGATGATTTATTACAAAATAACTCTTTTAGGAGGTAAGAGATGAAAAAAGTTTTAATTTCTCTATTTCTTGGTTTTGTGTTTTTGACCTGTTTTTCTCAAGTTCCATCAGAATTGATTAAGAGTTATGATGCCTCCTTGAAGGCTTTGTCCTCTTCATCACAACTTGATGATAAACTCTGGCAAGGATTCAGGATACGGGAATATCCAATTATCATTTATGAAACAAAGGGAAGAAATGCTCTTGCATTAAATTTCAATCCGCCTCCATCAAATTTTACTAAAATTGAAAATACACTGATTTCTTATGGAAAAATATTGGGAAGCGAACCTCTCTATCAGGGCGTCAGACCTTATGAAAATAGACTCGCTTCATTCATTGATAGTAAAGAGTTGAATTCTTTTCCCTCTGCAAAGATTGTTGAAAGCGCATTTAAAGTTTTTGAAGCGTATAGAGGGTTCAACGATAAAGGTGTTTTCAACAAGGGTGTCTATCCAGATTTGAATGTTGAAAACAATGTTTATTCAAGATGTGAAAACGAGTGTCTTATTAAGGCTGTTTCAAGTGAAGTGGGGGAGATAAAACCACTTCTTTCAGCCTTTTTATCTTTTAGAGAGAAAAGACAACTTCTCTTGCCAAAGGAAATTTCTGAGGTCGAAAATTCAAGAGAACTAATTGACGGACTTGCCTCCTTTGCAGGCTATTTTTCTTTAAATGATGAAGAAAAGAAAAGTTATCTTTCCGAAACTATTTCAAGACTTCAAAGGTATAACAGAGGTGGAGAGAAGGCGGAGGAGAGATTTCGGGATACAGGCTTTGCTATTATCTATTTGCTTTATAGAATGAAGTTTGATTTTAGGGGCGCTCTTGAGAAATCATCAAGGGATAGCATTTTACCTGTTCTGAAGTTTTACACAGAAGGCGTTTCAAAAGAGACATCATCTTTTATAAATATTGATGCAATAAGGAGTGAAGAAACAGCCAAAGTCAAAGAAATAGAGGAGCAAAGAAATAATTTGCTTTCTTCAATTCAAAATGCTGACGGTGTCGTAATAGTTGTAAAAATAGATGAAATAGTGGAGAAAACAAAAACGAAATTTAACTGGTCAAACAGGTATGAACCAGATGGAATTATCTATCTTACACCTTCAAAAATGATTTTTACAAAATATTTCAAATTGAGTGGCACACCATTTTTTAATTTTGCTTCATCAAGACCAATAGTAGTGGAATTAAAAAACTCTGTTACGGTTGGCTTTAAAAAGGATGAAATACCATTTATAACCCTTGATGGGAAGGGGATAGAACTTGCAAAGGACTCACCTCCTGTAACGGGAAAGGTTGAGGCAAAGGGAGCACATTGGGAAATGACAATTGAAAAAGCAACTTTAATATGGGATTACACAAAAAGGACTCTCACAGTTGAGCCAATCTATCAAGTGAACTGATGGATAAAAAACTACTTTATACTTTACTCACATTTACATCAATCATCTTTGCTTTGTACCTCATTATCTATCTTCTTTCACCATTTTTGGGTGCAATTGTTTGGGCGATTGTCCTTGCTATGGCGACACATCCTGTTTATAAATGGTTTTTAAAATTGACAAAAGGGAAGAAAAATATTTCATCTTTTTTATCCACCACCGTTGTTTTTATTGTTATTGCAATACCCCTTTTCATCCTGGCGATAATTTTTGCGGGGCAAGCTTACAATGTCTTGTCCTACCTTGAAGATAGCATTCAAAAAGGTGAAATTCCAATTTTGACTACCATTCAGTCAAACCCTGAAGTTTCCAATATAATTGAGAAATTAAAGCCCTACTTAAACAAAGAGGATTTTCACTCATTTGGATTGACATTGCTCAAAGGGACAGGTAATGTTCTTGCCTTTTCAACAAAAAAATTGACAGTCAATCTCTTCTCTGCACTATTTCAATTCTTTATGACCATTTTAATACTTTTTTTTGCGTTCAGAGATGGGGAAACAATTGTTAATTCAATGTGGGAAATAGTCCCTTTAAAGGAGCAGGATAAAAAGAAAATTGTGGAACTATTGAAAAAAATTATTGGTGCGGTTTTATATGGTATAGTTTTAGCATGCCTTGCTCAGGGGTTGCTTGGTGGAATTGGCTTCTTTATTGTAGGAATTAAAGCGGCTGTATTTTATGGGGCAATAATGGCTTTGTGCGCATTTATCCCTATGGTAGGAACGGCAATTGTCTGGGTTCCTGCTTCTCTATATCTTCTTTTTACAGGGCAGTATGGAAAGGCAATTTTTCTTACAATCTGGTGTCTTACACTCGTCTCTTTGGTTGATAATGTGATAAGACCCCTTTACATTAGCGGAAAATCAAAGATAAGCCTTCCAATAATAGTTCTGGGAGTTCTTGGCGGACTCATAACACTCGGCTTTCTGGGAATAATTTTAGGTCCTGTGATCCTTTCTTTATTTGTTGAAATGTTAAGGATTTACAAAGAAGAGGTTGTTGTGGGTAAATCGGTGCAGGAAGAAAAAATAGAAAGTAGTTAGGGGGAGGAAAAATGGCTCTATTTTCAAAAAAAGATGAAGACCCTTTAATCCTTATGCAAAAGGGTGAATTTAAAAAGGCTATAAAGTTAATAGAATACAAATTGAAGAAAAATCCACTGGATTTCAACTTAAAGATAAAATTAGGCGAATGTTATGAAGGGAATAAAGAGATTGAAAAAGCGACAGAAACTTATCTTGAGGTAGCAAACGAATACATCAAGAGCGGGGATAAAAATAGAGGTTTTGCGATTTTAAAGAAGGCTCTCAAAATCTCTCCAGAAAACATTGAGGTTAAAGAAAAACTGAAAAATCTTGAGGAAAAGCAAAGCGAGGAAGACTCCTTCTCTTTTGACATTGAGGTAGAAGAGATAAAACTTACAGAAGAGCAGGAGAAATTAAAAACTCTATTGAAAGAAATATTCCCAATTGGTGAAAACGCCTTGAACAAAATTGCATCTGCCTTTGAGTTAAAAGAGATAAAAGAGGGTGAAACATTGATAAAAGAGGGAGAAGAAGGCAATTCTCTTTACATTCTTCTTGAAGGAGAAATGAAGGTTTTTTCAAAAGATTTTGGTGAACTCAAAGAGATTGGACTTTTAAAAAGAGGAGAAGTGATTGGTGAAGTCTCCTTTTTAAAGGGAGTGAAAAGAACCGCAACGGTTATTGCAAAAAGTAATTCGAGAGTTGCTGAATTAAGCGGCTTAAAGGCTAAAGAAATTTTTAGTCCCTATCCGCAACTTTTGGAGACTCTTGATAATATTATAGAAAAAAGGGTTTTTGACCTGATTTCAAGATTGAAGGAAGAAAAGTAGATGGCAATTAGAAAGATTGAACTTTACCCCTCTGAAGTTTTAAGGGAGAGGGCAAAAGAGGTTGAAAAATTTGATGACGAGTTTAATAAACTTGTAGATGATATGATTGAAACGATGAAAAGTGCGAATGGTGCAGGGCTTGCAGGGAATCAGGTTGGAGTTCCTTTAAGAATATTAGTCGTTGATTTAGGGGCGCTTCAAGAAAAGGAGGATATAAGGGTTTATGTAAACCCCGAATTGGTCTCTAAAGAAGGCGAAAGATTAGAATCGGAGGGATGTCTCTCTTTCCCCCAAATTTTTGTTGAAGTCAAAAGGCCTAAAAAGATCAAGATACGCGCTTTTAATAGAGAGGGAAAGTTGTTTGAAGAGGAGGGTGAAGACTTTTTTTCGAAGGCTTTGTGCCACGAAATGGATCATCTTGATGGAGTCTTGATGATTGACCACCTTTCACCAATTAAGAAGGAACTGGCAAAAAGAAAAATCAAGAAGATGATCAAGGAAGGATTATGGAAAGACCCCTACCCCCAAAAATAGTTTTTATGGGGTCTCCATTTTTTGCTTCAGAAATTCTTGAGGGACTTATTGATAAAAAGATAGTTCCCGTTGCTGTTTTTACTCAGGAGGACAAGGCTCAATTAAGAGGGCACAAGATAATTGAAACTGAGGTAAAAAAAAAGGCAAAGGAGCATTCAATCCCAGTCTATTCTCCTCACAAATTAAAAGATGAAAAAGTTATTGAAATTTTAAAAGGGTATTCTCCCGATTTCCTTGTGGTTGCAGCCTATGGAAAAATTTTGCCAGAAGAGATTTTGAATATTCCCGCCGTTGCACCGGTTAACATTCACGCCTCGCTTCTTCCAAGGTGGAGAGGAGCATCACCAATTCAACATTCTATCCTTTACGGCGATAAAAGCACGGGAATAACAGTAATAAAAATGGACAAAGGAGTTGATACCGGTCCTTACTACTTCAAAAGCAAAGAAATAGAAATAGATAAAAAGGAGACGGGTGAAACTCTTACTTTAAAACTTGCAAAACTGGCAAAAGAAATTTTTCCTGATCTTCTCTTGAAAATTTATAATGGGGAGTTAAAAGAGAAGGAGCAAGAGGGAGAGGCAAGTTATGCAGGAAGAATAAAGAAAGAAGACGGCTTTATAAACTTTAATGAAGACGCATCATTCATAGAAAGAAAGGTAAGGGCATTTTACCCATGGCCCAAGTGCTATTTTTATTTAAAAGGTGTCCGAATAAATGTAATAGAGGCAGAAGTTGGTGAAAAAAGTGAAATTGGTGAAAGGGGAGTCTCTCTTTCATCTGATAAACTCTGCTTCTTATGTTCAAACAATTCAACAATAATTTTTACACTTGTTCAAAGAGAAGGTAAAAGGGTTTTAAATTATAAAGAATTTCTGAAAGGATTTAAAGTTGAAAAGGGAGACAGAGCAGAAAAAATCTGAAGAGATTAAAAAACAAAATGTTAGAGCAATAGCGTCTCAAGTTATTGATGAAGTTCTCTCATCTGGTAAAAAATTGAAAGAGTGTGTTGATAAGAAGGCAGAACTTTTTAAGGATGAGAGGGACAGGGCACTTTTGAAGGAGATTTGTTACGGAGTTTTAAGAAATCTTCCCATAATTGATTTTTCAATCGACCTTTTTCTAAAGAATGAGATAAAAGAGTTTGACAAAATTGGCCTTTCAATAATGAGGGTTGGCTCTTATCAAATTCTTTTTCTTGATAGGATTCCTGCCTTTGCTGCAGTAAATGAGTGTGTTAATTCGGCAAAAATTCTAAAAAAGGATGCTTTGACAGGAGTTGTAAATACAATTTTGAGAAAAATTTCTTTGAATAAAGAGGAGATTTTGCAGATTCATTACAAAAAGCCTTACGAGGAAAGCCTTTCATACAAATATGGAATGCCTTTGTGGCTTGTAAAAAGGTATCTAAAAAGATTTGGTGATGTTGAAAGTGAGAAAATTCTTGATTCATTTAACAAAGAATCTCCTACTTCAATACTCTTTTTTACAATGGAGGATTATCTTAATTCAAAGCGGATTCTTGAAAGGGAAAAGTTTCAACTTGAAGAAAATGACCTATTTGAACTTACATACTTCGTTAAGGGAAGGGATATAACAAAAAGTGAATGCTTTGAAAAGGGAGTTTTTTATGTGTGCGACCCAGCATCACAACTTCCGGCAAAATCACTTCCTTTAAAAGAAAACTCCTTTTCTTTGGACCCTTGTGCCGCACCTGGAACAAAAACAATAGTTATTTCAAAAAATCTTAAGAAAAACTCATTTTTAATCTCATCAGATTTCTCAAAATGGAGAGTAAAGAGACTTATTGAAAATAAAGTTAGATACAATCTTAACAATGTCTTTCTCGTTTATGGCGACATTTTAAACTCCTTACCATTTAAAGACAAATTTTATTCTGTTCTTCTTGATGCGCCCTGCACATCACTCGGAACTTTGAAAAAAAATCCCGAAATAAGGTGGCAGATTGATGAAGAGAGAATCAAGAAAGAGTCAAAAAGACAACTTGAAATGCTACTTAGTGTTGCAAAATGCGTTGAAAAGGGTGGATTTTTACTTTACTCCGTTTGTTCAATTGAAAAGGAGGAGACTTTAGATGTGATTGAAAATTTTTTAAAAGAGAATAAAGATTTTGAAAAGGCAAAACTTGAAATTGATAAAAAATTTAAAGATGTTTTTGACCTGATTGATAAAGGAACGCTAATGGTTAAACCCTATCAACATAAAGGCGATGCCTTTTTTATTTCGCTTTTGAGGAGAAAAATTGGAAAAAAGGATTGAAAATAAAGTTGATAATGTTGAGGTTTCTTATATTCTCGTTGAAAATTGTAAGGTTGAAGAGACGAGCGGTGATCAAAAAAGAAAGATTTATGATGGAATTGAGGGAGAAATTGAGAAGATAAAAAATGATGAGATAACAAAAAAAGTTGTAAGGGACATTTTAAGATTTGGAAAGTATAAACCTTCTGGAAGGGGAAAACCATCAAGTGAATACCTTTTTGAATCATATTTAAGGGGAGAATTTCCATCTATAAACAATTTTGTTGATTTTTTGAATTTTGTCTCGTTAAAGTCAATGTTGCCCATCTCTTTAATTGATATTGAAAAAGCAAAAAGTGAAATTTTTATTTTAAGAAGAGGGAAAAAGGGTGAGAGTTATATTTTTAACAATTCCGGACAGATTCTTTTGGTTGAAGACCTTCTTCTTATAGCAACAAAAGATGATGAACCGATTGCCTCTCCTGTTAAAGACAGTTTAAAAACAAAAATTGATTTTTCAAGTCAAAACATTTTTGCAATAATTTACTGCCCAAAGCAATTTAAAGAAAGGTTGCAGGACGCTACAGAAGAATTGGTTTTATTCTACAACAATTTTGGCAAAGTCGTA